>NZ_CAXSHM010000001.1:175693-287663 GCF_964237335.1 uncultured Sphingomonas sp. | reverse complement strand
CGCCAAGACAGGCGACAGCCTGGCGGTCGATCAGACGATCCTGGAACTGGAATAATCTGCGTCGCTTGCGCCGCGCGTAGGCGAACGTATATCGAACACATGGCTCAACTCGACGTCCGTCAGAAGCTCGAGATACTGGCGGACGCGGCCAAGTACGACGCGTCCTGCGCCTCGTCGGGCACCGCGAAGCGCAACAGCCGTGACGGCAAGGGGCTGGGCTCGACCGAGGGCATGGGCATCTGCCACGCCTATGCGCCCGATGGCCGGTGCATCTCGTTGCTCAAGATTCTGCTGACGAACAGCTGCATCTTCGATTGTCATTATTGCATCAATCGCAAGAGCAGCAACGTGCGCCGCGCGCGGTTCACGCCGGCGGAGGTCGTCAACCTGACGCTCTCCTTCTATCGGCGCAATTATATCGAGGGGCTGTTCCTCTCATCGGGCATCATCGCCTCGTCCGATTATACGATGGAGCAGATGGTGGAGGTCGCGCGGTCGTTGCGCGAGGATCATCACTTCCGCGGCTACATCCACCTGAAGACGATCCCCGACGCCGATCCGGCGCTGGTCCATCAGGCAGGGCTGTACGCGGACCGTCTATCGATCAACGTCGAGCTGCCGACCGCGGGCGGGTTGAAGCGGCTCGCGCCCGAGAAGGACGGCGCGCGGATCGAGGGGGCGATGGGCGACCTCAAGACGGCGATCGTCGACACGGCTGATGCGCGCAAGCGCTACAAGTCCGCGCCCCGCTTCGCACCCGCCGGCCAGTCGACGCAGATGATCGTCGGCGCGGATGCAGCGACGGACGGCGACATCATCGGCAAGGCGTCGCATCTCTACGATCGGTTCGGCTTGCGGCGGGTCTATTACTCGGCATTCAGTCCGATCCCGGATGCGTCCGCCGTCCTGCCGCTCCAGCGTCCGCCATTGATGCGCGAGCACCGGCTGTATCAGTCGGACTGGCTGATGCGCTTCTACGAATATCGGCCGGACGAGGTGGCGGCCGCAGCCGATCAGGCGACGGGCATGCTGCCGCTCGACATCGATCCCAAGCTCGCCTGGGCGCTCAAGTTCCGCGGCTCGTTCCCGGTCGACGTCAACCGTGCCCCGCGCGAGGCGCTGCTGCGCGTGCCGGGGCTGGGGGTGAAGGCGGTCGGCTCGATCCTCGCGGCGCGGCGCTGGCGGCGGCTGCGGCTGGACGACGTCGCGCGGCTGACGGTGTCGGTCGCGAAGGTGCGGCCGTTCATCGTCGCGGAGGACTGGCGGCCGGTGGTGCTGGCGGACAAGGCCGAACTAAGGGCAGAACTCAGGCCGATCGTTGCGCCCAGGAAGGAACAGCTGGAGCTCTTCGCCGCCTGACGTACGCCATCGCGCCTTGCACGCCCAATGCGATCGACAGCAGCAGGAAAGGCGTCAGCACCTCGCGGTGCCGCTCGCTGAACTCGAACGGCAGGCCGAACACCAGCAGTTGCGCGACGATCGTCAGGATCAAGGCTGTCAGAGTCGGCCGCCGCCGCACCAGCAGGCTTACCGCCCCGGCCGCCAGCAGCACGAACTGCGATCCGTGCGCGAGCGGCAGCAGCGTCGCCGTCAGGCCGGGCGCAAGTCCGGGCCGCATCGCCGCCAGCCGCGTGATCGCGAATTGGCCGACGCCCGCCGCGCGCAGGAACTTGGCGACCGTGAGGTGCGCCACGCCCGCCGGATGGTGGATCATCCAGTCGATCGCCAGCCTGCCGGCGGCGCGCGAGCAGGCGAGCTCCGGCAGGCCGACGAGCGCGGCGGGATAGGGCATCCAGTTGCCGGTAGCACCGGGGTTCTCGCCGACCCACAGCGACAGGCCGCCGACGCTGGTGAGCGGCACGAAGGCATGAAACAGCCGCCAATTGCGCACCCACCACGGCATCATCACCGCCGCCGCCACCAGCGCGCCGACCGCCGCCAGCCCGGCAAACCGCCGCCAACCGAGCCGTGGCGCCATCGCGAGCCCGAACAGCGCCGCCATCGCCGCCATCCCCGGCTGCGTCAGCGCGAGCAGCCCCGCGGGCAGACCGATGCGCAGCGCCGCCCGCCAGTCGACCCACTCCGCGCCCACCCAGCCATGCGCCAGCGCGAGCACCGCGACGAGTTCGAGGCTCTCCTTCTGCGCGAGCGGGGCGTTGAACAGCACCGACGGCCAGATGAGGTACAGCGCCGCAGCCGCGCGGCCGGCGCGCGCCGCGCCTATCCGCCGCCCGAGGCTCGCGATCATCGCCGCCGCCAGCGCGTCGAGCAGGGTCGAGAGCGTCAGCACCGCGACCGGCGACAGACCCGCGATCGCGCTCCAGCCGGCGAGGAGCACCGGATAGGCCGGCGGGAACTCCGCATAGACGCGCGTGCCCATCGCCGGATCGTCGAGGAACAGACCCTGACCCGAGAGCAAGTGCCGCGCGAGTTCCAGATACCAGTGCGGATCGCCCGGCGACTCGCGCCCCGCCACGAGGGTCAGGCTGGCGAGGCGGAACGCGATCGCGACGATCGCGAACCCCGCCCAGCCCACACGACCTGGATCGCGCACCGCCGTCGCCGCTGCCCACGCCGCCGCCGCAACCCAGACAGCGAGCAGTACGAGGCCAGCCGGCGCGATCCCCCACCGCTCCGCCAGCCCTGGAGCCGACCAGCAGGCGTAGAGCGCAAGCCCCGCGAACAGCGCGGACAGTGCAATGGCGCCAGCGGGGGCAGCGGCGGAAGCACGGCGTTCGATCCGGGGCGGGGCGTCGACCATGGGTCGCCTTGTACAGCAGCACGCCCGTGCATCCGAGCGGCTGCGTCGGCCTGTTTAACCAGAGCACGTCCCTTGCCGGGGCGGCGATCCGTCGTTGCGTCCCCCCTGCCGCCCACGAAGCGGCTGTGTCATGGCTTCCGCATGTTCAGTTACTCAAGTCCCATCACATTCCACCACGCCGAGTCGCGCAAGGTGGCGGCATGAGGGTCGTCGCGCTTGCCGAGCCCGACGATTTCGACGGCTGGCGCGATGCGGCGCGGGCGCTTGCGGCGGAAGGCGTGCCGGCGGACGACGTCGTCTGGCAGGTCGGCGATGCACCGACGGACCTGTTCGCGGGCGAGGCGAACGCACGCGCGACCGCCGGGCCGCCCGCGGCAGGCGCCGCGGGATCGGTATCCCGCCTGTTCATCGACACCGCGCGATCGGCGGTGCTGGCGAGCGATCCTGAGCGGTTCGCGCTGTTGTACACCGCGCTCGTGCGGCTCCGCACCCAGCCCAAGCTGATGGACGACCATGCCGATCCGCTCGTCCGCCGGCTGGAGGGGCTGGCCAAGACGGTGCGCCGCGACATCCACAAGATGCGCGCGTTCGTGCGTTTTCGCGAAGCTCCCGAGGAGGACGGCGAGACCCGTTACGTCGCGTGGTTCGAGCCCGAGCATCATATCGTGCGCGCCAACGCGGCCTTCTTCGTCAATCGCTTTGCCAGCATGCGCTGGTCGATCCTGACGCCGGCGGTGTCGCTTCACTGGGACGGCCAGGCACTGAGCGAGGGCCCGGGCGCGAGCAAGGCCGACGCCCCCGAAGGCGACCCGATCGAGGCGGTGTGGAAGACCTATTACGCCTCCATCTTCAATCCCGCCCGGCTGAAGGTCGGCGCGATGCTGAAGGAGATGCCGCGCAAATACTGGAAAAACATGCCCGAGACCGCGTTGGTGTCCGAACTGATCGCAGGCGCGCGAGCACGGGAGCTGGGTATGATCGAAACGGCACAGACCGCGCAGGCGGCGGACACGAGGGACGGCATCGGCGGCAATGCGCAGGCCGCATGGGAGGCGCTGCGCGAGGAGGCGCGCGGTTGCACCCGCTGTCACCTGTACAAGCCCGCGACGCAGACCGTGTTCGGCGAGGGGCCGGTCGGCGCGCCGCTGATGTTCGTGGGCGAGCAGCCCGGCGACAACGAGGATCTGCAGGGCCGTCCGTTCATCGGCCCCGCCGGCCAGATGTTCGATCGCGCGCTGGCGGAGGCGGGCATCCCGCGCGCCGACGCCTATGTCACCAATGCGGTCAAGCACTTCAAGTTCGAGCCCCGCGGCAAGCGCCGCATCCACGCGAAGCCTGACGCCGGCGAGATCGACGCGTGCCGCTGGTGGATCGACCAGGAGCGCATGCTGCTGCGCCCCAAGGTGACGGTGGCGCTGGGCGCGACCGCGGCACGCTCGCTGATGGGCCGGGTGGTGACGATCGGCAAGGAACGCGGCCGCGCGATCACCTTGCCTGGCAGCACGGAGACGGGTGGCGGCGGGCAGGCGTGGATCACCGTCCACCCGAGCTTCCTCCTGCGCATCCCGGAGCCCGACCGGGCGGCGGAGGAATATGCCCGGTTCGTCGCCGACCTGCGGCTGGTGAAGGATGCATTGGCGACGAGTTGATGCATGGCAGCGGCGACAAGCGTGAAAGGTATCGGACGACTGATCTATCGCAATAATATAGTTCCATCATAGGTTAGTACGATCGTCGACCGAGTGTGCAGGAGGGCCGCCGGCCACGCCGCCGAAGTACGTGCTGACCGTGAGGAATATCGACGTGAAGAATCCCTGGGCGCTGAAGATGGAGCAGTTCACGAGATTCAGTACGGACGAGCGGGGCCGGCTCGATCTGCTCATCTCCGCCAAGCAGCGGTCGCATGCCGCGGGGAAGGATATCATCCCCCAGGGCAGCCACTCGAACCACTGCCACGTGCTGCTGACCGGCATCGCCTGCCGGTACACCATGCTGCCCGACGGCGAGCGCCAGATCATGGCGTTCCTGGTGCCGGGTGACCTGTGCGACGCCGAGATCTTCGTGTTGAACCGGATGGATCACAGCGTCGCGGCGATCTCGGCCAGTACCACGGCGATGATCCATGCCGACGAGATGAAGAAGACGCTGCGCGAGGTGTCGCCGGTGGCGGAGGCTGTGGTGGGGCACGATGGTCGATCTGGGCGTGCTGCGCGAGCGGATCGTCGATCTCGGCCGCCGCGATGCGACCGAACGTCTGGCGCACCTGCTTTACGAAATGCTGGTCCGATATAGCGTGGTCGGCGAAGCGGACGATCTCGCCTTCGACTTTCCGATGACGCAGAACGACCTTGCCGATGCGACCGGGCTGACGCCGTCGCACATCAACCGCATCCTCCAGCGGTTCCGCGAAGACGGGTTGATCGAATTGCGCAGCCGGACGCTGACCGTCACCAACCCGACCAGATTGCGCGAGATCGCGCAGTTCGACGCCAAATACCTGCATCTGGAACGCAGCGAGTCCGGCGATCCGGATGTGGTCGACAGGGTCGGTAAACTGATCAAGCCATTGTCATCGCTGTCATTCATCAAACGATCCTGAACACTCGTTCATCCAGATCAAGTGGGTATCCGCAGACAAGTGGTTACCCGGTACGGGGTACGACGATAACATTGATTTTCCTCAAGAAGATTTGTCGGAAACCTGCATTGGTGCAGTGTGGCGACTTTGGATCAGTTTAAGACATGGATCGTCACATGACGGTGTCCTTGGGGCGCATGTGGTTGATGGCTTGGTAGCCTCACCTCGGAGTCGATCCGGAGAGTTCCAATGGCCGATGACTGGCTCAACTATCGTCGTCGCCGCACCGAAACGGAGCTGAAACGGGCATCCTTGGCCATCCGCTCGCAGAGGGTCGCCGCCCGTTACCAGCCTGCCGACCGGTGTCCTGAAAACGTCGAGACAATGCTGGCCGGTGCGAGGTGCGATCATGCTTGAGGCCCTCAAACCGATCGTCATCCCGCCCGCCCTGCGGTCGGCTCGTCCCACGCTCGCCGGAGCACGGCTCGGCACCTCGTCGCTACTGTCCCGCGAGGAACGCGAGGCGCTGGAACATGCCTCGTCGATGGGGCGCGCCGTCCGGTGCGGATCCGATCTCGTGAATGAGGAGGAGGTGCCCGATCGCGTCTTCATCATCCTCGAAGGATGGGGTTGCCGCTATCACACCTCGCGCGACGGCCGGCGGCAGATATCGGGCTTCCTGGTGCCGGGCGACACCGCCAACATCGATGTCCTGGGCCTCGCCAAGGGCGGCTATGGCATCCGCGCGCTGACCGAGATGCGCGTCCTGGTGATCCCCCGCGATCGGGCGCTGGCGCTTGCCGCCGCGCATACCGGCATCGCCAGCACCTTCCTCTTCATCGCGCTGTCGGATGCGGCGATGCACCGGCAGTGGACGTTCTGCATCGGCCGTCTGTCGGCGCGCCAGCGGCTGGCGCATGTGCTCTGCGAATTGAGCGCCCGCCTGGGCCGCGAGGAATCGAACCAGAGCCAGTTCCAGCTGCCCGTGACGCAGGAGGTGTTCGCCGACGCGCTGGGCCTCACCTCGGTTCACGTGAACCGCACGATGCGTCAGCTCCACAAGGACGGGCTGATCTCGAAGAGCAATCGTGCCGTCCGGATCCCCGACGTGCGCAGCCTGCGCAACGTCGGCGAGTTCGATCCGAGCTACCTCAATTTCCACGCCCCCGACTGGACCCGCACGGCGGCGTTCATCCCGCAGGCCTGAGACCGGCCTGCTGCGAGCAGGCAGCGCCGACGGTCAGCCGAAGATCGCCGGATCGGGTCCCAGCCGTCCGTCCGCCGAGTCCAACGCGTCGATCGCGGCGAGGTCCTCCGCGCTCAGCGTCAGGTCCAACGCGGCGAAATTGTCGGACAGATGCTCGCGGTCGCTGGCCTTGGGGATCACGGAGAAGCCGTGCGCCAGATGCCAGGCGATCACCACCTGCGCCGGGCTGCGGCCGTGCGCTCCCGCGATCCGTACGATCACATCGTGCTTCAGCAGATCCTTGCCCTGGCCGATCGGGCTCCAGCTCTGCGTCACGATGCCATGCGCCTCGTGGTAGGCACGGGCCTCACGCTGCTGGAACTTGGGGTGCAGCTCGATCTGGTTGACAGCAGGCGTCACGCCGGTTGCCGCCAGGATGCGGTCGAGATGGTCGGGCAGGAAGTTGGACACGCCGATCGAGCGCGCCTTGCCCGCGTCCCGAAGGCCGATCATCGCCCGCCATGCATCGAGGTACCGGTCCTGCGCCGGCACCGGCCAGTGCATTAGATACAGATCGACCGCGTCGAGCCCGAGCAGCGCCAGGCTCTCGTCGAGCGCGGCTTCGACATCGCCCTGCCGGTCGTTCCACAACTTTGTGGTGATCCAGACATCGGCGTCCTTGATCCCGTCGCCGACGCCCAGTTCGTTGCCATAGATGGCGGCGGTGTCGACCAACTCGAATCCGAGGTCCAGCCCGGTGCGGACGATCGCCGCCGCCTGCGCATCCTTGATCTGCCAGGTGCCCATGCCGAGCTGCGGCATCGAGCGGCCGTCGTTGAGGGTGAGGTTCGCCATGGTTTTCCGAACCCGCCGTGCCCCGGGCCGGTTCCCATCCGCGCCCGGCTTGGCTAGGACAGGGCATGATCGAACGCGTCATCGGCTGGCTCGCCGGCATCATCACCGGCGTGATCGCCGCCGGCGGCTATCCGGGCCTTGCGCTGCTGATGGCGATCGAGAGCGCGTGCGTGCCGCTGCCGTCGGAGGTGATCATGCCGTTCGCGGGCTATCTGGTCTCGACCGGCCATTTCTCGCTGATCGGCGCGGCGACGGCGGGGGCGATCGGGTGCAATCTGGGCTCGGTCGTCGGTTACGAGATTGGCAGGCGTGGCGGTCGGCCGCTGGCGATGCGGTACGGCCGCTGGCTGCTGATCGGGCCGGGCGAGCTCGACGCCGCGGACCGCTTCTTCGCGCGCTTCGGCGGCCCGGCGGTGTTGATCGGGCGACTGTTACCGGTGATCCGCTCGTTCATCGCCTTTCCCGCCGGCGTCGCGCGGATGCGGCTAGTGCCGTTCCACGTCTATACGTTCGTCGGATCGTGGCCTTGGTGCTTCGGCCTCGCCTGGGTGGGGATGAGGCTGGGCGACCGGTGGAACAGTGACCCCAGGCTCAAGGCCTGGTTCCATCGGGCGGACGCGCTGATCGCGGCGGTGCTGGTGATCCTGGTGGCGGGCTATGTGTGGCACCGGGTGCGGGGCAGGCGTAAAGAGACTTAAAAGCGGGCTACCCGAACAGCCATCGGCCCATCAATCGCCCGAACGGGAAGGTGAAGAAGCCGGCGATCAGGATCGCGCCGGTCACGACGCCACGCACCGCGCGGCGATGGGCCTCCACCCGATGGTGCGCGGCCGTCCACCACAGGCGCGGGACGAACAGCAGCACCCAGATCGACAGCAGATGGATCCAGCTCCAGTGGCCCGGATGGACCACCCGGATGCCCAGCGTCATCGCCGCGGTGCCGATCATCGCCACTGACCAGACGCGGCCAAGTTTATGGTGCCGCCGATCCCCGCGCCGGCCGAGCAGGATCACCGGCGTCAATCCGGTCGCGAACAGGACAGTGGCGAGGTGCAGCCAGATCAGTGCCGGTATCCGGTTCCATTCCGGCCGACCCCGGCCGATCGCAACCAACGCCACCGCGAACAACGTGAGCGAAGCCCAGGCCAGAACCCGCTCATAGGCATCCGATCCGATCGGACGAGGCCGAACGCCGGGAGTTGTCAGCTGAGTGTCGTCAACATCCGCCGCCGCCGTGCCTGCCATCTTCAAACCTCCGGACGCGCAGCATGACGCGCCCGCGGCTGGAATCAATACCCCGTCAAGTCCGGCGTCGCGTCCTTCGCGCGGGCCTTTGCTTCCGCCTTGGCGATGTGCGTCTGCTGCATGGTGCAGCCCAGCGCGCCGCCTGCGCCGACGGCGGTGCAACTGCCTATGCCGTCATTGCCGGCGGTCATCGCCAGCGACTGGTTCTTGGCCCAGCTCTCGTTCTGCGGCGTGATCTTGAACTCGCGCAGGCCCTTAGGAATGCGGAACTGCTCGGACGCGCCCTGGCGGACGCACACCACCACCTCGGAGCCGGTCGAGTCGGTCGGACAGCGCTGGTTGCCGTAGAGCGTCAGGACGCCGTTGATCGGCGCCTCGTGACTTACCTCAGGCGGCGGCGCGGCGACGGTGCGGATCGGGGGGGCGCTCGGGTTGGTCGGGCCGATGCTCTGCGCAGCGGCCGGAGCGGCGGCGAAGACCAGCGCGGTCATCGGAAGCAAGCGGTTGAAAACCATTCCTCTGTCCTCTTCAGATCCGCTGCGACGTGGCGATCGCCACGCGGCAGCCCAGCCGGATCACCGCGCTCATCAGCGGGTAGGCGGGCGCCCGCTCGGCGCCATGGGCGAGCGCGGTGTCGCGATGCTCCAGCTCCTCGGCCTGAAACTCCGTGATCGCCTCGCTCAGCTCGGGGTCGGCGTCGCCCAGTTCTACGAGCTGATCGGCGTAATGCTTGTCGATCTCGGTCTCGACGGCGGCGGTGCAGGCCATCGCCGCTTCCGGGCCGATCGCGGCGGTGACGGCGCCCAGCGCGAAGCCGGCGACGTTCCAGAACGGCGACAGCAACGTCGGGCGCACCCGCCGTTCGGCGAGCTGCCGGTCGAAATACGCGCGGTGCTTCTCCTCCTGCAGCGCCATCCCGGCGATCTCGCGCGCTATCGGGTGCCGGTCGCCCATGATCGCGAGCTGTCCGGCATAGATGCGGATCGCGCCGAACTCGCCCGCCTGGTCGACGCGGATTATCGGCGCGGTCGCGGGGCGGCGGTCGCCGGGCTTCCAGCTGGTCGTGGTGCTCATCGCGTTGTCCTTGGTCGAAGCAGCCAGCCGATCGCGGCGGCCCCCGCCAGCGAGAAGATCGCGTTCCAGCCGGCGAGCGAAATGCCGGCCAGCCGCCACTGCGCCGCATCGCAGCGGATCACCGGTGCGGCCATGATCTGGCGCAGCATCTCGTCCGCTGACAGCCCCTTGGCGACCGTGGAGGTGCAGGCGGTGAAGCCGTTCCACCAGTGATATTCGACGCCGGCATGAATCACGCCGATCGCACCCGACGCGGCGATCGCCACGCCCGCCAGCGCCACCAGCGCGCGCCTGGGCAGGGCGAAGGCGAGCAGCGCGAGCGCCAGCGCGCCGTAATGCGGCCACCGCTGCCAATGGCACATCTCGCACGGCACCAGCCCGCCGATGAGCTGTGATCCCCAGGCCCCCGCCAGTAACGCGGCGGGCAGCAGCAGCGCGACCCAGCGGGCGGCACGGAACCGCGCGCCGGTGTCGCTGTCGATCGATGCGCGCGGCAGCGACGCCATGTCGTTCATCGCCGCACCCGATGCGCGGCCGCGGCCGCCGCGGCGACTTGCGGCGCAGGCGCGGCACCGGCCGGCGCGAGCCGATTGAGCGTCTTCAGCGCGTACCAGAGCTGGAAATCGTCGATCCCCTGCTTCTTCAGGCCGTCGGCCGTGGCGGCGAAGCGCGGATCGGCCTTGGTATCCTCCTCCAGCGCCTTGTCGTCCGCCTTCACCTCGTTGATGAGGTGGCGCTGAAGGTCCGCCTCGCGGAAGCTCGGCCGCGACTTGTAGTCGGGATCGTTGAGCTCCGGCACCGCGACGTCGGGCGCGATGCCGCCTTCCTGCACCGATCGGCCGGACGGCGTGTAATAGCGCGCGGTGGTGAGGCGCAGCGCCGTCTCCGGGCCGAGCGGGATCAGCGTCTGCACCGATCCCTTGCCGAACGACCGCTCGCCCATGATGAGCGCGCGGTGCTGGTCCTGCAGCGCGCCGGCGACGATCTCGCTGGCGGACGCGGTGCCCTGGTTGACGAGCACGATGACCGGCACGCCGTGGGCGTCATCGCCAGGGCGGGCGTAGTAACGCTCGATGTCGCTCTTCTCGCGCCCGCGCTGCGAGACGATCTCGCCATGATCGAGGAACGCGTCGCTGACCGCGATCGCCTGTGTCAGCAGCCCGCCGCCATTGTCGCGCAGGTCGACGACATAGCCCAGCGGATCGTGGCCGAGCGATTTCTGCACGCCCATGATCGCCGCGCGCGTATCGGCGCCCGTGTTCTCGGAAAAGGTGGTAATGTCGATATAGCCGACCTGGCCCTTCACCTCCCACTTCACCGGTTTCTGCGTGATGACCTCGCGCGTCAGCACGAGGTCGATCGGCTTGTCGCGGCCGGGGCGCACGATGGTCAGCGCGACCTTGCTGCCCGCCTTGCCGCGCATCGTTCCGATCGCCTCGTCCAGCGTCTGGCCGTAGATCAGCTTGCCGTCGATGTGGGTGATGTAGTCGCCCGACTTGATCCCTGCGCGACTCGCTGGCGTGCCCTGCTGCGGGCTCATCACCTTGATCGCGCCGTCCTCCATCGTGACGGAGAGGCCGAGGCCGCCGTAATTGCCCTCCGTCATGATCTTGAGGTTGTCGAAGTCGAGCGCGTCCTCATAGGCCGAATGTGGGTCGAGGCTGGCGAGCATGCCCTGGATCGCGCCCTTGATGAGCTTGTCGTCGTTCACCTTGTCGACATAGTCTGCCTTGACGCGATTGTAGACGTCGAGGAACTTGTCCATCTCGCGATAGGTGTTGGTGTCGACCGCCGCCATTCCCGCGGTCGCGGCTGGGATCAACGCGAGCGTGGCCACCAGCGCGGTGGCGGGAACGAGATTGCGGACTAAGCTGCGGGGCATCAGAGGTCTTTAGCGGATTTCCTGTGTGCCTCCAAGCAGCCGGCCGGTGAACCGCGGGTGTACGCTCGCGAGGCTAGCGCACCGTCTCCGCCATCTCGACGGCCGCCGGTGCCGTCCGACGGGCGGCGCGAACCATGATGAAGCTGCCCGACCAGCTGCCGGGGATCGACCAGCGGCCGGTGATCTCGTCGCCGTCGGGCGACAGCGTGCCCTCATACCGGACGGGATCGGCCGCCCGAGCCAGCGCGTCGTACCGCTTGGTGAACGCCACTGCCGTGCCCGATCGGGTGCCGACGATCAGCGCGTGGAGCGTGAGGCCCGCCTGGTCCGCATCGCCGCGCTCCTCCGTCTCGCCCGTGATCGCTCCCGCGGCGTCGCGCAGCTCAGCGCGGAAGTCGCCAGGCGGGAGCCCGCGCGGATAGTTGAAGATGCCCTCCCACGCGCCGGTCAGGTCGAGCGGGTCGCTCATCGTCCCGTCTCGCGCGCTTCCTCCATCAGCAGGACCGGCACGCCGTCGCGGATCGGATAGGCGAGCCCGGCGGCATCCGACACGAGCTCGCCTGCGGCTTCGTCGAGGCGCAGGGGCGTGCGCGTGATTGGGCAGACCAGCCGTTCGAGGAGCCAGGGATCGATCACGGCTCGCGCGGCCTGGGCGGGGCGGCCGCCGCCCGTGTCACGGTCAGGTGCTCGGCCCCGATCCGCTGCTGCGTGTCGATCTGTTCAGTCGCGGCTACCTTCGACGGCTCGAACAGGTTGGCGAAGAACAGCCACACCATCGTTAAAGCGCCCTGCTTGCGGCTGCCCCTGCGCCGCCGCGTCACTGCAACGTGACCCGATCCTCGCCGTCGTGACGGCCGAAGAACTGAAGCAACTGCACGATCAACTCGGCGCGATCCTCCAGGCTCGGCGCCTCCAGCAGCGCCTGTTTGGCGGCGGCGTCGAACGGGGCGATCTGGGCGATGCCGTTGACGAAGGCGGTGTCGTCCAGCCGCGCGACCGACTCCCAGTCGACCTGATATCCCTGCGCGGCCGCGAACCGGCGCGATTCGAGTTCCAGCGACGACCGCATCGCGAGCGCCAGCGGCTCGTCCGCGGGAACCGGCAGCAACTCGGCCTCGACCTGACGGAATTGCGTTGCCACCTCCAGCTCGCGCACGACGCGGAACAGCGACAGGCCCTCAAGAATGAGGTTGTAGCGTCCATCCTCCATCGCCTCCACCTCGGCTATCCGCCCGACGCAGCCCAGATCGAACAATGGCGGGCGCTGCGGGTCCTTCCCCGTCATCGGCCGCGGCTGGATCATCCCGATCCGCCGATCGCGCGCCACCGCATCCGACACCATCGCACGGTAGCGCGGCTCGAAGATGTGCAGCGGCAGGTGCATGCCCGGGAACAGCAGCGCGCCCGGTAGCGGGAAGATCGACAGCCGCGTGGAGGCGCCGGCGGTGGACTGGGCGGCGCTCATCCGAACAGGATCGCGGACAGGCGGCGGCGCTGCTGCGACACCCAGGGGTCCATCAGGCCGACGACCTCGAACAGCTTGAGCAACTGCGCACGCGCCGCGCCGTCGTTCCACTCGCGATCGTCCTTCACCATCGCGAGCAATGTATCGGCCGCCACATCACGCTCGCCCGCCGCGACCTGGCCGTTGGCAAGCTCGAAGCGCAGCTCCATGTTCGACGGATCGGCCGCGACCTTCGCCTCCAGCGCCGCGAGATCGCCGACCGGTTGCGCCGTCTTCGCCAGCGCCAGCGCAGACTGCGCACGGGTGACTTCGGGCAGTTTCGCCAATTCCGGCGGCAACGCCGCGATCGTCGCCTCCGCCTCGTCCGTCAGCCCCGCCGCGACCAGCGCGCGGACGCGGCCGGACACGACCTGGGGATGGTCGGGTGCCATCTCGGCCAACTGGTCGAAGATGCCGAGCGCGCGTTCGGCGTCGCCTTCCGTCAGCACCGCCTCGCCCATCTCGATCAACGGCTCGAGTTCCGCTTCCTGATCGGCCGCGCCATCCTGCACCGGCAATTGCTTGAGCAACTGGTCCAGCGTCGCCTTCAGCTGCGACTCGCTCCGCGCGCTTGTGAGGTCCGCGACGAGCTGGCCCTGGAACATCGCATAGACGGTCGGGATCGACTTGATCTGGAATTGCTGGGCGATGAACTGGTTCTTGTCGGTATCGACCTTCGCCAGCACCACGCCCTTGTTGGCATAGGCGGCTGCGACTTTCTCCAGCAACGGCGTCAACGCCTTGCACGGTCCGCACCATTCGGCCCAGAAATCGATGATGACGAGCGCGGTCATCGACGGCTCGACGACGTCGCGGCGGAACTGCTCCACGGCGGCCTTGTCGGCGGCGGATAGCCCGAGGGTGGTGGCCAAGATCATGCTCCCTTGTGTACGTCTCTTATGTGGGCGCGCGGGCGCCCGCGCCAAGGGTTTTCGTTTGGGGCTTGCCGTTGGCGAAACCCCAAGCTAGTAGCGCGCCTCACCCGCACCCGGCCGCCGACGGCCGGGCCGCAGAACGCCAGAGCGGGCGTAGCTCAGGGGTAGAGCACGACCTTGCCAAGGTCGGGGTCGAGGGTTCGAATCCCTTCGCCCGCTCCAGCGACCAGGCCGACACGGCTCGTCGCTCCGCCGATCTCCCGCGCTTATGGTGACGACCGGACCTGCCGCGTCCGCCACGCGTTCTCGCAGCCTGCCGTGCTGTCGGAACCCGCTCCCATGCCCAAGACCGTTGCCGAACTGCTCGTCGAGACATTGGCCGAGATCGGAGTGCGCCAGGTGTTCGGCATCGTCGGCGATGCGCTCAACCCCTTCACCGACGCGATCCGCCGCCAGCACGTAATCGAGTGGATCGGCGTCCGCCACGAGGAGGGCGCCGCGCTCGCCGCCGCCGGCCAGGCGAAGCTGACGGGCAGGTTGGGCGTGTGCTGCGGCACCACCGGGCCGGGCGGAATCCATCTGGTCGCGGGGCTGTACGAGGCCCGCAAGGATCATGCGCCGGTGCTGGCGATCTCGGGCGGCGTGCCGTCCAACCTGCGCGGCACGGACTATCTGCAGGAAGACTCGCCTGATCTGCTGTTCCGCGACGTCGCCGTCTATACCCAGACGCTCGGCGCGGCCGAGCAGGCGCCGGCGGTGTTCCACCAGGCGATCGCGGCGGCCTATGGCGAGCGCGGAGTCGCGCACTTAAGCATCCCGCCCGACGTCTTCTCCGCGCATGTCGGCCGCGCGGTGCCGAGCATCCCGACGCTGCGCCCGCGGCCCGAGGTCGCGCCCTCGGCGGAGGACATCGCCGCCGCCGTCAAGCTGGTCGATATGGCGAAGACGGTCGCGGTGTTCTGCGGTGCCGGCGCGCGTGGGGCGGAGGCCGAGCTGATCGAGCTGTCTGACCGGCTCAAGGCGCCGCTGACGCATACCTATCGTGCGAAGGAACTGCTACCCTATCATGACCCGCACTGGATCGGCGGCGTCGGTCTGATCGGCGGTACGGCGGGGACGGACGCCATCCATGACGCGGACCTGCTGCTGATGCTCGGGACCGACTATCCGTACGTCGATTTCCTGCCCAAGCATGGCCGCGTCATCCAGATCGACGAGCGCGCCGTCGCGCTCGGCCGGCGGACCCCGATCGCGCTGGGTGTGGTCGGGTCGGTGCGGCCGGCGCTGCGGATGCTGATCGACCGGCTGGCGCCGCGCGACGACGACACCTTCTTCGCCACCGCCACCAAGGCGCGCGCGAAATGGGACGCGATGCTTGACGCCAAGGCCGACCCCGCCCGGTCTGGGGACAAGATCTACCCCCAGGCGGTCGCCCGCGCGATAAGCGACGCCGCAGACGACGACGCGGTGTTCGTTACCGACACGGGCGAGGTGACTTTGTGGGCGGGCAACTGGACCCGCCAGACGGGGCGCCAGCGGATCACCGGATCGTTCAACAACGCCGCGGTCGGCACCGGGCTCGGCATCGCCAACGGGGTGCAATCGCTCGATCGCGACCGGCAGGTGATCCTGCACTCGGGTGACGGCGGCATGACGATGCTGATCGGCGAGTTCATGACCGCGGTCGAGCACAAGCTGCCGATCAAGGTGGTGGTGTACGACAACAGCACATGGGGGCTGGTGCATCTGGAGATGGAGGGCGCGGGCAATCCGCCGGCATCGGGCGCGAGCTTCCCCAACATGGATTTCGCCGTGTTCGCGCGGGCGTGTGGCGCGCAGGGGTTCACCGCGCGGGAGCCGGGGTCGCTGGTGCAGACCGTCCGCGCGTTCCTGGCCGCGCCCGGGCCGGCGATCCTCCACGCGGTGATCGACCCCGCCGAGCTGCCGGCGATGCCGCACATCGAGCCGGGGCAGGCCTTCAAGTTCGGTATCGCCAAGGTGCGCGAAGCGGTGGCGGCCGTGACGGGCGGCTAACGCCTACATCGCCTGACCCGCCGCCCAGCCGCTCGCCCAGGCCCATTGGAAGTTGTAGCCGCCCAGCCAGCCCGTCACGTCGACCGCCTCGCCGATCGCGTACAGGCCGGGCATGCGCTTGGCCGCCATCGTCGATTGCGACAACTCGGCGGTGCTGATCCCTCCCACCGTCACCTCCGCCTTGGCATAGCCCTCGCTGCCGTTGGGGGCGAAGGACCAGTCGGCCAGCCGGCGCTCGGCGGCGTCCAGCCTGGTGTCGGGCAGCGTGGCGAGATCTCCGTCCAGGCCAACGCGCCCGGCCAGCGTGTCCGCCAGCCGCGAGGGCAGCGTGCCCGCCAGCAGCCTGCCCAGCCGCGCGCGCGGCGTCGCGCGCTTCGCCTGCCGCAGCCAGCCGGGCTCGCGGTCGGGCAGAAAGTCGATGCCCACCGGTTGGCCATGCCGCCAATAGGAAGAGACCTGGAGGATCGCCGGGCCGGACAGGCCACGATGCGTGAACAGCGCCGCCTCCCGGAACGCAGCGGTGCCGCAGCGCGCGACGACCTCGGCGGACACGCCGGCGAGATCGCGGAATAGCGCCCCACCTCCTTCCGGGTCTGGCCCCAGAGTCAACGGCACGAGCGCGGGGCGGGGCTCCACGACCTTCAGCCCGAACCGGCGCGCGAGGTCGTAGGCGAAGCCGGTCGCGCCCAGCTTGGGGATCGATGGCCCGCCGGTCGCGATCACCAGCGCCGGGGCGGTCACGCTGCGGCCGTCGACGCTCACCCGGAACAGCCCATCCGCATGGTCGACGCCCGTCACCGGCCGGCCGAGCGCGAACGAGACGCCGCCCGACCCCATGGCCATTTGGCACTCGCCCATCAGCATCGCGACGATGTCATTCGCCGATCGGTCGCAGAAGAGCTGCCCCAGCGTCTTCTCGTGCCAGCCGATGCCGTGCCGGGCGACGAGCGCGACGAAATCCTCCGGCGTGTAGCGGGCGAGCGCCGAGCGCGCGAAATGCGGGTTGGCGGACACGAACCGATCGGGTGCGGTGCCCAGGTTGGTGAAGTTGCACCGGCCGCCGCCCGAGATCACGATCTTCGCGCCTGGCTCGCGACCATGGTCGACGACCAGCACCCGCCGCCCGCGCTGGCCGGCGGTGGCGGCCGCCATCAGTCCGGCCGCGCCCGCACCGAGCACGATCGCGTCGTACGTGTCGGCGGTCACGAGGCAGTCACCGCAGCCTGGCGATCGGCAGCCCGTCTTCCTTGGCGCGGTCCTTCACCGACTCCTCGCTTCGGGTCAGCGCCTTGGCGATCGCCTTGAGCGCCATGCCCTTCTTGGCGAGCGTGTGCAGCTTCTGGATCTCGTCCTGCCGCCAGGGCTGGCGGTGGCGTTCGAACTTCTCGGTCATCGTGTCCTTCCTCTCGTCACCCCGGGCTCGACCCGGGGTCCCGCTTCTTCTTCGAAACGGCGCTGCCCAACGGCGGGACCCCGGATCAAGTCCGGGGTGACGGCGATGCCGTCATGCTCAGCGCCACCGCTTCCGCCACCTTGATCCCGTCGATCGCGGCGGACAGGATGCCGCCAGCATAGCCCGCGCCCTCACCGGCCGGGTAGAGCCCAGCGGTGTTGAGGCTCTGGAAGTCCTTGCCGCGCGTGATCCGCACGGGCGACGACGTGCGCGTCTCCACCCCCGTCATCACCGCGTCGGGATGATCGTAGCCGGCGATCTGCCGCCCGAACACGGGCAGCGCCTCGCGGAACGCGGCCATGACGAACGGCGGCAGGCAGTCCGCGAGGTCGGTCAGGTGCACGCCCGGCTTGTACGACGGCGTGACGGCGCCGAACGCAGTTGACGCGCGGCCGGCGAGCAGGTCTCCGACGGTCTGCCCCGGCGCGGCATAGCTCGATCCGCCCGCGACATAGGCGGCGCTCTCCAGCCGTCGCTGGAGGTCGATCCCTGCCAGCGGCCCGCCCGGATAGTCGCGCGCCGGGTCGATGCCGACCACCAGCCCCGAGTTCGCGTTGAACTCGGCGCGCGAATATTGGCTCATGCCGTTGGTGACGACACGGCCGACCTCGCTGGTCGCCGCGACCACGCGCCCGCCGGGACACATGCAGAAGCTGTAGACCGTCCGCCCCGCCGCCTCCCCGGTGCAATGGTGCGACAGCGTGTAGGCCGCCGCGCCGAGGTCCGGGTGGCCCGCGCAGGCGCCGAACCGCGCGCGGTCGATCCAGCCTTGCGGGTGCTCGATCCGCACGCCGATCGAGAAGGGCTTGGCCTCCACATGGACGCCGGCGGCATGGAGCATGGCGAAGGTGTCGCGCGCCGAGTGGCCGGGGGCGAGGACCACATGGCTAACCGCCAGCCGCTCGCCGGTCGACAGGTGCAGCGCGCGGAGGCGACCGGTGGCGTCGCGCTCGACATTGTCGACCCGCGCCTGCCAGCGGTACTCGCCGCCCAGCGCCTCGATCTGCCGCCGCATCGCTTCCACCATCGTCACGAGGCGGAATGTGCCGATGTGCGGATGCGCCTCCGTCAGGATCTCCGCGGGCGCGCCGGCATCGACGAACTCCCGCAGCACCTTGCGACCGAGGTGGCGCGGGTCCTTGACCTGGCTCCACAGCTTGCCGTCGGAGAAAGTGCCCGCGCCGCCTTCGCCGAACTGGACGTTCGATTCAGGGTCGAGCACGCCCCGCCGCCACAGCCCCCAGGTGTCCTTGGTCCGCTCGCGCACCATTTTGCCGCGGTCGAGCACGATCGGGTGGAAGCCGGACTGCGCGAGGATCAGCGCGGCGAACAGCCCGCATGGCCCGGCGCCGATCACGACAGGGCGGGGCGCGCCGACCGGAAGATGGGGCGATGCCGTGGCGACGGGGCGGTAGTCGGTATCCGGCGTTGGCTTGACGTAAGGATCGCCCACGAACCTCGCCAGCACCGCCGCCTCGTCCGCCAGCACGACGTCGAGGGAATAAACAAGCAGGATCGCCGACTTCTTGCGCGCATCGTTGGCGCGGCGGGCAATATGCCACTCGATCAGCATGTGGGGCGCGATGCCCAGCCGGGCCAGGATCGCGGACGCGAGCGCGTCGGGCGCGTGCCCGAGCGGCAGCTTGAGGTCGGCGATGCGGAGCATGAGGCGTATTTAGGAGCGTAGCCCTTCATCGTCACCCCGGGCTCGACCCGGGGCCCCGCTTCTTCTGGCGACCCAAGAAAGAAGTGGGACCCCGGATCAAGTTCGGGGTGATGTTAGGGAACGGTCACATCAGCTTGTCGAGCGTGATCGGCAGGCTGCGCACCCGCTTGCCGGTCGCATTGTACACCGCGTTCGCCACCGCGGCACCAACGCCGGTTATCCCGATCTCGCCGATGCCGTGCGCGCCCATCGGGGCGTGGGGATCGGGGATGTCGGTCCAGATCACGTCGATCTGCGGCACGTCCAGGTGAACGGGGACGTGATTTTCCGCGAGCGACGGGTTCATCACCCGCCCGTTGCGCTCGTCGACCTGCGTCTCCTCCATCAGCGCGAGGCCGAGCCCCATGATGATGCCGCCGCGGAACTGGCTGGTCGCCGTCTTGGGATTGATGATCCGCCCGCAGTCGAAACTGCCGAGGAAGCGGCTGACCCGCGTCTCGCCGGTCACCGCGTTGACGCGGACCTCGGCGAACTGCGCACCATAGGAGTGCATCGACCAATGCATCGCCTCCATCGGCTTCGACGCGCTCGCCTCGACGCTCACCTCGTCCCGCTGGGCGCGCGACAGGATGGAGGCATAACTTTCGAACGCGGACCGGTCGGCGAGGCTTGCGAGGCCGCCGTCGTGCCCGCCCACCTCGTCCGGCTTGAGTCCGGCGAGCGGCGAATCGTTGCCCGCAAGCTTCAGCAGTTCGGCCACCAGCGCGCGGTGCACCGCGATGACGGATGCGCCGATCGCGGCGGTCTGCTGCGACCCGCCCGCCAGCACGACGCCGGGCAGCGACGAATCGCCATATTCGAACGTCACCTGGTCCAGTTCGAGCCCCAGCCGCTCGGCCGCTATCTGCGTCGAGGCGGTCGAGGTGCCCATGCCCATCTCGTGCGCTGCGATCTGCACCGTCGCATGCCCGTCGCGCGTCAGGGTCAGCCACGCGGCGCCGCCGGCCATCCGCTGATAGGGGTAGGTCGCGGCGGCCATGCCCATGCCGACCAGCCACTCGCCCTCGCGCCGGGCACGTGGCGTGGCGCTGCGCCTGCCCCAGCCGAACCTCTCCGCGCCGGCGCGCATTGCCTCCACCATGTGGCGCGACGAGTGAGGCAGGCCAGTCGTTGGGTCCTTCTCGGGCTCGTTGCGGATGCGCAGCTCGATCGGGTCGATGCCGAGCTTGTACGCCAGTTCGTCCACCGCCGATTCGAGCGCGAACGTGCCGACTGATTCGCCCGGCGCGCGCATGAAGGTGTTGGCGAGCATGTCCATCGTCGTCGTCTCGACGCCCAGGCGGAACGAGCCCGCGTCGTAGAGGCAGCGGGTGCCGAGGATGAACGGTTCGGGCATGTTGTTGTTCGGGCTCATCGCGACGACGCCCGTGTGGACGATCGCGTCGAAGCGTCCGTCCGCCTGCGCGCCGATCGCCACCCGCTGCTCGGTATGCGTGCGGCCGCCGACGATGCGGAAGACGCCCTCGCGCGACAGCACGATCCGGACCGGCCACCCGGCAAGCTTCGCGGCGGCGGCGGCGAGAACCTGATGCTGCCACAGCGTCTTGCCGCCGAAGCCGCCACCCACATAGGGCGAGGTGACGCGGACCTGCGCCTCCTCGATCCCGAACACCTGCGCGAGCGACCAGGCGGCGTGCGCCACGCCCTGCGTCGTGTCGTGGACGATCAGCTCGTCGCCCGTGTCGCCGCTCGTCCACATCAGCGTCGCCGCGTGCAGCTCCATCGCATTGTGGCTGTGGCGCGGCGTCTCGTACAGCTCGTCCACCACGAACGGCGCCGCGGCGAGCGCGGCGTCGGCATCGCCGATCTCGTCCTTCAGCGGCCCTTCGAAAAAGACGGCCTGCTTCTGCCCGGCGGCGCGCGCCTCGTCGAACGAGGTGACCGCGGGCTCGGCGGCATAGGTAACGTGGATCAGCGTCGTGGCGTGATCCGCCTGTTCCTGCGTCTCGGCGAGGACGATCGCCACCGGCTGGCCGTTCCAGTGGATGCGGTCGTCCTGCATCACCGGCAGATTGTCGCCGCCGGCGCCCTTCTGCGCGCTGCCGAACATCGGCACGGGTTTGAGGCGCGGCGCGGTACGGTGATCCATGACGAGCACGACGCCGCCTGCGCCACGCTCGTGTCGATCGTCGCGATCCGGCCCTTGGGGATGGTCGAGAAGACGAGCGCCGCATGGACCATGCCGTCAAGCGGGAACTCGGCGGCGAAGCGCGCGGCGCCCTTCACCTTCAACGGGCCGTCGAGCCGCGACACGGGCTTGCCGACATGGCCGTGCTGGTGGCGGATCAGCGGATCGGGCGTGCCGCCGGGCAGCCAGCTGTCGGGCGCGATCGCCAACGCCTTCTTCATCACCGCCATCGCGGCATCCGTGACGACGCTCATGCGGCTTCTCCGGTCAGCTCTGCGTGGACGGCAGTGCCGGAGAGCTCGCCCAGCACGGCGACGATCGTTCGCGTCGCTAGCGGTATCTTGAAGCCGTTGTCGCGCAAGGGCACGGCGTCGGCGAGCTCGGCCTCGGCCGCGGCGCGGAACGTCGCCTCGGTCGCGGGCGCGCCGCGCAGCACCGCCTCTGCCCTCCATGCACGCCACGGCTTGTGCGCGACGCCGCCGAGCGCCAGCCGGACGTCGCGGATCGTGCCGCCCTCCACGTCGAGCGCCGCCGCCACCGACACCAGCGCGAAGGCATAGCTCGCCCGGTCGCGCACCTTGCGATAGGTGGAGTGCGCCGCGAACGGCATCGCCGGCAGCTCGATCGCGACGATCAGCTCGCCGGGCAGCAGGTTCGTCTCATGCTCGGGCGTGCCGCCGGGCAGTCGGTGCAGGTCCGCCAGCGGCATCGCGCGAGCGCCGGCCGGCCCTTCCAGATGCACCGTCGCGTCGAGCGCGACGAGCGCGACCGCCATGTCGGACGGGTGCGTCGCGACGCAGGCGGGCGAAGGGGACCCCGAGGCCCCCAGGATCGCGTGGATGCGGTTGAAGCCCTCGATCGCGTCGCAGCCCGCGCCTGGCTCGCGCTTGTTGCAGCGCGAACCGGCGGTGTCGTAGAAATAGGTGCAGCGGGTGCGCTGGAGGATGTTGCCCGCCAGCGTCGCCATGTTGCGGATCTGCGCGCTCGCGCCGGCCAGGATCGCGCGCGCCAGGACCGGATATCGCTCGCGCACCGCCCGGTGCTCCGCAAGCTGGGTGTTGGTGACGGCGGCGCCGATCAGCAGGCCGCCGGCGTCCGTCGCGGCGATACCGCGGGCGAGGGCGGTCACGTCCACCAGCGTGTCCGGCCGCTCCACCACCTCGCGCATCAGGTCGACCAAGTTGGTGCCGCCACCCAGATAGCGCGCGGCGGGATCGGCGGCGAGGCGGACGGCGGCGGCCGCGTCGTCCGCGCGCTCGTAGCGGAATGGTGTCATGCCGCATGCTCCAGCGGTCGCCGGCCCTCGCCCGCGAACGTCTCCGCGATCGCGTCGACGATGCCGTTGTACGCGCCGCAGCGGCATAGATTGCCGCTCATCCGCTCGCGCACCTCGTCGGAAGAAAGCGCGATCGTCTCGGCCGACAGGTCGGCGGTGACGACGCTGGGCAGCCCGCGCGCGACCTCGGCCGCCATTGCCACCGCCGAGCAGAGCTGGCCCGGCGTGCAATAGCCGCATTGGAACCCGTCATGCTCGATGAACGCGCGCTGGAGCGGGTGCAGGTCGCCGGCCGTCGCCAGCCCTTCCACCGTGGTGATCGAGCGGCCCTGATATTGCACCGCGAGCGCAAGGCAGGCGTTGATCCGTTCGCCATCGACGAGGACGGTGCAGGCCCCGCACGCCCCCTGGTTGCACCCCTTCTTGGTGCCGGAAAGGCCCAAGTGATCGCGCAACAGGTCGAGCAGCGAGGTGCGGGCGTCGAACGCCGCCTCAACCGGCTGGCCGTTGACCGTGAAGTGCATAAGCAAACCTCCGTTAGGCGCGCCTTGCCACTTTCACCACGGCCTCGTCCAGCGCCGAGAGGAAGCGGGACCGGTCGGCCTTGCCGAACGGCGCAGGCCCGCCGAGCTGGTCGCCGCCCGCGCGCAGGTCGGCCATGATCGCGCGGGTGGCGATAGCGGTGCCGATCGAGGCGGTGGTGAACGGCCGGCCGGTTGGCGCGAGCACGGCCGCGCCCGCCTTCAGGCAGCGGTCAGCGAGCAGGATGTCGGCGGTGACCACGATCGCGCCCGCGCCCGCCGCTTCCGCGATCCAGTCGTCGGCGGCGTCGAACCCGTCGCTCACCACGACGCGGGTGACGAGCGGATGCTCGGGCACGCGCAGCCGGCTGTTGCTGATGATCCACACGGCCGCGGCGTGGCGGAAGGCGACCCGGTAGACCTCGTCCTTCACCGGGCAGGCGTCGGCGTCGACCAGGATGCGGGGCGGGGTCATCCTAGCAGGAAGCTCGTAGACCCGCACGCCCCCGACCGTCACCCCGGACTTGTTCCGGGGTCCAGCGCGAGGCGGGAAACATCGTCAGCATTTCAGGGCGCGTCGCTTGCCGCAACCCTGGACCCCGGCACGAGGCCGGGGTGACGGGTGGAGGCGCGATCCGCTTCAGCGCGGGCCGCCCGGGCGCGGGCCGCGGGCCTGGGTCGGCCGGGCGGTGTAGCGCGCGCGCGGCGGGGCGCCTCGGTTGCCGCCCTGACCTCCTGCGGACGGACGCGCTCCGCCGCTGGCGCCGCCCGGCGCAGGGCCGCCCTGGGCCTGCTCGATCTGCAGCTCGCCCTCGGGATCGGCCGTCGAGGCGGTGCGCTTCACCGCCGCCAGGAAGCGGCCGGCGGTTGCGCGCGGCACCTCGAACATCGTCTCCTCGGCCGCGATCCGGATCGCGCCGATCTCGCCCTTGCCCAGATGCCCGCGCCGGCACAGCAGCGGCAGCAGCCAGCGCGGGTCGGCGTTCTGGCGCCGACCGATGTTCATGCGGAACCAGACGGCGTCGTCGAAGCCCGCCCGGCTGCCGCTGGCGCCCGATCCGGGCCCGGCGTCGTTGCCGCGCTCGCGGCCCGGCGCGCCCCGTCCGGCGGCGGGTGCCTCCAGCAGCTCCTCGGCGGCGGGCAGCTTCGCGCGGTGGGCGCGGACCAGCATGCCGGCGACCTCCTCCGCGCTCCGCTCGGCGAGCAGCGCGGCACCCATTTCGCGATCATCGTCGTCCAGCTCGACAGGCGCGGACAGCGCGGCGAGCAGCCGCTGGCGGTCCGCAGCCCGGATATCCTCCGGCGTCGGCACGGATATCCATTCCACCGCCACCCGCGCGTCGCGCAGCATCGCCTCGGTCCGGCGGCGGCGCGGATAGGGGACGATCAGCGCCGCGATCCCCTTCCGCCCTGCGCGGCCGGTGCGGCCCGAGCGGTGCTGCAACGCCTCCGCATCGCGCGGCAGTTCAGCATGGATGACGAGCGACAGATTGGGCAGATCGATCCCCCGCGCCGCCACATCCGTCGCGACGCAGACCCGCGCGCGGCGGTCGCGAAGCGCCTGCAACGCGTGGTTGCGCTCGGCCTGGCTATGCTCGCCCGACAGCGCGACCGCGTCGAAGCCGCGCTCGACCAGCCGCGCGTGCAACTGCCGCACCGCCTCGCGCGTCGCGCAGAAGACGATCGCGGTATCGGGCTCATGGAAGCGCAGCAGGTTCACCGCCGCATGCACGATGTCCGACGGCGCGACCGCGAGCGCCTGGTAGCTGATGTCGCCATGGCCGCGGTCCGAGCCGACCGTCGACACCGTCATCGCGTCGCGCTGGTAGCGGCGGGCGAGCGCGACGATCGGGCGGGGCATGGTGGCAGAGAACAGCAACGTGCGGCGGCCGTCGGGCGTCGCGTCGAGCAGGCCCTCCAGATCCTCGCGGAAGCCCATGTCGAGCATCTCGTCCGCCTCGTCGAGGACGGCGACCTTGAGCGCGGACAGGTCGAGCGCGCCGCGTTCGAGATGGTCGCGCAGGCGGCCGGGCGTGCCGACGACGACATGCGCGCCGTGGCTGAGCAGCCGGCGTTCGCGCGACGGGTCCATGCCGCCGACGCAACTGATGATGCGCGCGCCCGACTTGGCGTACAGCCATTGCAGCTCGCGGCTCACCTGCAGCGCGAGCTCGCGCGTCGGCGCGATGACGAGCGCGAGCGGCGCACCGGGCTGCGCGATCGGCGCGAAGCCCGCATCCTCCCCTTCGATCCGGGGCAGCAGCTGCCCAGCCATCGCCATCCCGAAGGCGACGGTCTTGCCCGATCCGGTCTGCGCCGAGACGATGAGGTCGCGCGTGTCGGCGCCCTCCTCCAGCATGGCGGACTGCACGGCGGTGGGGGCGGCATAGCCGCGTTCGGTCAACGCCTCCTGGAGAGGCGGCGGTAATTGGCTGAAAGGCATCCCCTGATATCGGCGCGCGAGGTGGCGGAAGCAAGGCAGGGTGGCGCGGGGTCGAGCGGCGGCGGATGTTGATGCCCGTCGCGTGCCCTTCACCGTCATCCCAGCGAATGCTGGGATCTCTTCGATGGGCGGTTCACCGGTTGCAGCGATCCCAGCGTTCGCTGGGATGACGGCGGGTGCGTGGGAAACGGAAAGCCGGAGGTCCACTGCTCCCGCTCACCCGCTCACCCGCTCACCCGATCGGCGGCGACGGCTCCTGCGCGGCCCGGTCCTCGTAGAAGGTGCGCACCACGTCCCACGCCTCCGCGGCGGTCTCGACGAAGGTGAAGATGCCGAGGTCGCGCTCGGACACCACGCCTTCTTCCACCAGCGCCTCGAAATTGACCACCCGCTCCCAGAACTCCCGCCCGAACAGCAGCACGGGGATCGGCTCGATCTTGCCGGTCTGGATCAGCGTCAAGAGCTCGAACAGCTCGTCGAACGTGCCGAATCCACCGGGAAACGCCGCCAGCGCGCGGGCGTGGAGCAGGAAATGCATCTTGCGCAGCGCGAAATAGTGGAACTGCATCGACAGCGCGGGGCTGACATAAGGGTTGGGCGCCTGTTCGTGCGGCAGGACGATGTTCAGGCCGATCGACTCGACGCCCTCGTCGGCCGCGCCGCGGTTCGCCGCCTCCATGATCGACGGGCCGCCGCCCGAACAGACGACGAAATGCCGCTTGCCGTCCTCATCGCGCGGCAGCCGGCTGGTGATGCGCGCGAGCTCGCGGGCGACGTCGTAATAATGGCTCTTGGCGACCAGCCGCTCGGCGATGCGGCGGCTCTTGTCGTCGGTGGCGAGGTCCAGCAGCGCGCGTGCCTTGTCGGGCTCCGGGATGCGCGCGGAGCCGTAGAAGACGAAGGTCGACGCGATCTTCGCCTCCTCCAGGATCAGGTCCGGCTTGAGCAGCTCGAGCTGGAAGCGGACGGGGCGCAGGTCCTCGCGCAGCAGGAAATCCATGTCCTGAAAGGCGAGGCGATAGGCGGGGTTGCGCGTCTGCGGCGTGGAGATCTGCGTCTGGGCGGATTTGGCTTCCTGCGCGGCGCGGCGGAAGACGCGGCTTGGTACTCGTGTGTCGGTCATCCAAGGTCCGTAAGGCACAATTGGCGTGCTGCATAGCGGCGGAGCGCGACCTCGGACCTCAACGGCAGAACCCGACGTGGTCGTCTTCGAGGTGCAGGTGATCGTGGTGCGCGGCGTTGTAGTCGGGCGACAGCACGGTGCCGAAGCGGCGGCAGGCGGAGCGGTGGATCGCATCGAGGAACCCGTGGACCTGAAGGTCGGGCGAGGCCCAGTCGGCGGCGATCGTGATCCGGCGGCCGTCCTTCAGCACGAAGCCGCCGATGTCGGCCGCATTAGCGATGGCATGGCCCGAGCGGCGGCCGGACGCGGCCGCCGATCCGATCACGTTGCGGCAGGCGTAGGTGCCGAGCCCGTCGACGCGCGCGAGTTCGCTGCCCAGCATCTGATAGGCGGCCGGCGCCACCGCGTTGCGGACCCAGCCCGTCAGCGCGCGCGCCTCGCCGCAGCGCAGCGCCTTCAGCCCCGTCATCGGCACGCCGATGTCGACCAGCCGCACCGTGCCGAGCAGCGCGCAACCGCCGCCGAAATCCTGGTCGGCCACCGGCGAAGCGGACGCCCATGCGCACAAGGTCGGCATAGCAGGCCTGCGTCTCGCGATCGGACGGCGCCTGCACGGTGCGGGGTCGGGCAGGAGCAGGTCGCTCGACCCGGCCGCAGCCGGCGAGCGCGAGGAGGGTGAACGGCAACAGGCGGAGGCGCATCGCCGCGACCATAGCGGGTTGCGCCGCCCGGCGGACCCCCCTAGTGCGCTCGACGGGCCACGCGGTCCCAACGCCGCGCGTGCTCTCTGTAAGGAGAGTCAGACATGACCGATACTGCCGTTGCCGACGCCACGCGTGCGTCCACCGTCGACCAGCCCGCCAGCCAGAAACCCGAAGTCAGGCCGGCGCGCCCGTTCTTTTCCTCCGGTCCCTGCGCCAAGCCGCCCGGCTGGTCCGCCGCTGCGCTCGGGACGCAGAGCCTGGGCCGCTCGCACCGCTCCAAGATCGGCAAGCAGCGCCTCCAGTACAGCATCGACCTGATGCGCGAGCTGCTGCGGCTGCCCGACACGCATCGCATCGGCATTGTGCCGGGCTCCGACACCGGCGCCTATGAGATGGCGATGTGGACGATGCTGGGCGCGCGGCCGGTGACGGCGCTGGCCTGGGAAAGCTTCGGCGAGGGCTGGGTGACCGATGCGGTCAAGCAGCTCAAGATCGACCCCACGGTGGTGCGTGCCGACTATGGGCTTCTGCCAGACCTCGGCGCGGTCGACTGGTCCAGCGACGTGCTGTTCACCTGGAACGGCACCACGTCAGGCGTGCGCGTGCCCGATGCCGAGTGGATTCCGGCGGAGCGCGAGGGGCTGAGCTTCGCCGACGCGACGTCCGGCGTGTTCGCCTATCCGATCGACTGGACGAAGATCGATGTCGCCACCTTCTCGTGGCAGAAGGTGCTGGGCGGGGAGGGCGGCCACGGCGTGCTGATCCTGGGCCCGCGCGCCGTCGAACGCCTGGAAGGGTACACCCCCGCCTGGCCGCTGCCCAAGGTGTTCCGGCTGGTCTCTAAAGGCAAGCTGGCGGAGGGCGTGTTCAAGGGCGAGACGATCAACACGCCGTCGATGCTGGCGGTCGAGGATGCGATCTGGGCGCTCGAATGGGCCAAGGGCCTGGGCGGCGCCGACGCGCTGATCGCGCGGTCCGACGCCAACGCCGCCGCGCTCGACGGACTCGTCGAGGCGCGCGACTGGCTCGGCCACCTCGCGCCCGATCCCGCCACCCGGTCGAAGACCAGCGTCTGCCTGACGGTCGCGGGCGCGGACGAGGCGTTCATCAAGCGGATGGCCTCGGCGCTGGAGAAGGAAGGCGCCGCGTTCGACGTCGCCGGCTATCGCGACGCGCCGCCGGGCCTGCGCATCTGGTGCGGCGCGACGGTGGACACCGCCGACATCGCGGCGCTCGGGCCGTGGCTCGACTGGGCCTATGCGGCGGCTCGCGCCGCAAACTGACCATTATCCGTCATCCCAGCGAAAGCTGGGATCTCCTGCGATCGCGAGCCTCCGCTTGCCGCACGAGATCCTGACTTTCGTCAGGATGACGTTTGCAAGGAGCAAACGTCATGCCCAAAGTACTCATCTCCGACAAGATGGACCCCAAGGCCGCCGCGATCTTCCGTGAGCGGGGCGTGGAGGTCGACGAGATCACGGGAAAGACACCCGATGAATTGAAGGCGATCATCGGCGACTACGACGGCCTTGCCATCCGCAGCTCGACCAAGGTGACGAAGGACATGCTCGCCCATGCCCCCCGCCTCAAGGTCGTCGGCCGGGCCGGGATCGGCGTCGACAACGTCGACATCCCCGCCGCGTCCGCCAAGGGCGTCGTCGTGATGAACACGCCGTTCGGCAACTCGATCACCACCGCCGAGCACGCCATCGCGCTGATGTTCGCGCTCGCCCGCGACCTGCCCGAGGCGGACAAGTCGACGCAGGCGGGCAAGTGGGAGAAGAACCGTTTTATGGGCGTCGAGCTGACCGCCAAGACGCTCGGGCTGATCGGCGCGGGCAACATCGGCAGCATCGTCGCCGATCGCGCGCGCGGCCTGAAGATGAAGGTGGTCGCCTATGATCCATTCCTGACGCCCGAGCGCGCGATCGAGATGGGCGTGGAGAAAGTGGAACTCGACCAGTTGCTTGACCGTGCCGACGTCATCACGCTGCACACGCCGCTGACCGACCAGACGCGCAATATCCTGTCGGCCGATAACCTGGCCAAGACCAAGAAGGGCGTGCGGATCGTCAACTGCGCGCGCGGCGGGCTGGTGGACGAGGCGGCGCTCAAGGCAGGGCTGGACTCGGGCCACATCGCCGGCGCCGCGCTCGACGTGTTCGTGGCCGAGCCCGCGAAGGAGTCGCCGCTGTTCGGCACGCCGGGCTTCATCTCGACGCCGCATCTAGGCGCATCGACCACCGAGGCGCAGGTGAACGTCGCGATCCAGGTCGCCGAGCAGATGGCGGATTTCCTGATGTCGGGCGGCGTCACCAACGCGCTCAACATGCCGAGCCTGTCGGCGGAGGAGGCGCCCAAGCTGAAACCGTATATGGCGCTGGCCGAGAAGCTGGGCAGCCTGGTCGGGCAGCTCGCGACCGGTGCCGTCTCGTCGGTGACGGTGGAGACGGAAGGCGCGGCGGCGGCGCTCAACATGAAGCCGATCACCGGCGCGGTGCTTGCCGGGTTCATGCGGGTGCACTCCGACACCGTCAACATGGTCAACGCGCCGTTCCTGGCGAAGGAGCGCGGCATGAACGTGCGCGAGGTGCGCTCCAGCCACGAGGGCACCTATCACACGCTCGTCCGCGTGACGGTGACGACGGCCGACGGCGACCGGTCGGTCGCGGGCACATTGTTCGGCGACTCGGCGCCGCGGCTGGTCGAGCTGTTCGGCATCAAGGTGGAGGCCGATCTCGCGGGCCCGATGCTGTACGTCGTCAACGAGGACGCGCCGGGGTTCATCGGCCGGCTCGGCACGGCGCTGGGCGAGGCCGGCGTCAACATCGGCACCTTCCATCTCGGCCGGCGCCAGGCGGCGGGCGAGGCGGTGCTGCTGCTGTCGGTGGACGAGCCTGTGACGGCGGAGCTTCTGGGGAAGGTGAAGGCGCTGCCGGGGGTGCGGACGGCGCGGGGGTTGAGGTTCTGAGCGCAGCGCGCATGCTGCCAGCGCAGCAGGCGGCAAGACGCGCCAGCGCGGCCGGCCACGCCAGCATGGCGGGGTTCGACGTCACGCGATTTACTCGCGTGACGCGCCGCTGCCGTCCGCTATGACGCACGCGCCATGACCGCCCTCCTCCCCCAAGGTTTCCGCGACCGCCTGCCCCCGCATGCCGACCACGCCGCGCGGCTGGAGGCGCGCATGCTGGAGGCGGCGCGGCTGCACGGCTATGAGCGCACCGATCCGCCGCTCGCCGAGTTCGCGGAAGGGCTGGGCACGCGGCTGAAGGCGGGGGGGCTGCGTGATGCCGTCCGCTTCGTCGATCCGGTCAGCCAGGCGACGCTGGCGATCCGCCCGGACCTGACGGCGCAGATCGCGCGCATCGCTGCGACGCGGATGGGCCACCATCCGCGCCCCGTTCGGTTGTCCTACGCCGGATCGGTGCTGCGGCTGCGCGCGCCCGAGCTCGATCCGGCGCGCGAGCAGCGCCAGATCGGCTGCGAGCTGATCGGGCTCGACTCGGTCGCGGCGGCGCGCGAGGTGGTGGGCGTCGCCGTCGACGCGCTCGCGGCGGCCGGCGTCGCCGGGCTGTCGATCGACTTCACCCTGCCGGACCTGGTCGACACGCTGGCGGCGGGACCGCTGCCGGTGGCCGACGTGGCACTGCTCCGCGATCGGCTTGATGCCAAGGACGCCGGCGCGGTGGCGGACCTCGCGCCCGCCTATCTGCCGCTGATCGAGGCGGCGGGGCCGTTCGAGCCGGCGCTGGCCCGGCTGCGCAGCTTCGACGCGCACGGCGTGCTCGGATCGCGGCTCGATGGGCTGGCGGCGATCGCGGCGTCGCTGGAGGGCCGCGCGTCGCTGACGCTCGATCCTACCGAGCGGCACGGGTTCGAGTTCCAGAGCTGGCTCGGCTTCTCGCTGTTCGCGGCCGGCGCGGCGCGCGAGATCGGCCGCGGCGGCACCTACACGATCGTCCACGAGGATCTTGGAAATGGGGGGGCGGAGGAGGCGGCGACCGGCGTGTCGCTCTACGCCGATCGCCTGCCGGTCGCGCCGGAACCCGACGCGCGCCGCCGCCTGTTCCTGCCGCTCGGGACGCCGGCAAGCGAAGGGGCCGCCTGTCGCGCGGCAGGCTGGGTGACGGTCGCGGCACTGGAGGCGGGTGACACGCCTGAGGCCCAGCTCTGCTCGCATGTGTGGCGGGACGGGGCGGCGGAGCTGGTGACTTGAAGAATGTCGTTGGGTCGTTAGCTGCCGTTGGCCTCGACCTGCCACCACGGGATGTAGCCATGCTCAGAGGCGATCACCGCTGCACTTCCATCTTCGACGTTGCCGACTTCAACCGCCTGCAAGCGATAGTCATGGGTCGACGCCAAGCGTCGGTGCAGTTCGATCGCTTCGAGGATGGATTGTTTTGTGGCCGGAACCGCTACCGAGGCCACAATCTCACATTGGCCGGCATCTGAAAGGTTTAGCCCGGCGTTGCCCAGCACAGAGACCATCGCGTCTTCTTCGGCGTCTGAGGTGGAGATGTAGCGTCCACCGACAGTAATGGCGGCTTCTCGCGAGTTCACAGCCGCGGCCCGGACGGCCTCTTCGCTGCACACCCAGTCGCGTTTTTTACCGGACATCAAGCCTTAGTAGAGATCAATAAAGAAGTCCGAAAGTGAGTGCAGCCCGGCCTACGCCGCTGCCCGCTGGACCGCCGCCCTCATCCCCCCTATCGCACCGCGGCATCAAGAAGGAACATCGTGTGGCCAATGTAGCGGTCATCGGCGCCCAGTGGGGTGACGAGGGCAAGGGCAAGATCGTCGACTGGCTGGCCGAGCGCGCCGACATGGTCGTGCGGTTTCAGGGCGGGCACAATGCCGGCCATACGCTGGTGGTGGGCAACCAGACGTACAAGCTGTCGCTGCTGCCGTCGGGCATCGTGCGGGGCACGCCGTCGGTGATCGGCAACGGCGTGGTGCTCGATCCCTGGGCGCTCAAGGCGGAGGTCGAGCGGCTGGGCGCACAGGGCGTGCCGGCGAGCCCGGACACGCTGATGCTGTCCGACGCCTGCGCGCTGATCCTGCCGCTCCACCGCGAGCTCGACGGGCTGCGCGAGGATGCGAGCGGAGCGGGCAAGATCGGCACAACGCGGCGCGGCATCGGCCCGGCCTATGAGGACAAGGTGGGCCGCCGCGCGCTCAGGGTGTGCGACCTCGCGCATCTGGATGCGCTGGACGCGCAGCTCGACCGATTGTGCGCGCACCACGATGCGTTGCGGGCCGGGTTCGGCGCCGCGCCGGTCGATCGGGCGGCGCTGATCGCCGAGCTGAAGGAGATCGCGGGCTTCGTGCTGCCGTTCGCGCGACCGGTGTGGCGGGACTTGAACGCGGCCCGCACGGCGGGGCGGCGCATCCTGTTCGAGGGCGCGCAGGGCGTGCTGCTCGACGTCGACCATGGCACCTACCCGTTCGTCACCTCGTCCAACACCGTCGCGGGCAGCGCGTCGGCGGGATCGGGACTGGGGCCGTCGGCGGTCGGATTCGTGCTGGGAATCGCCAAGGCGTATACGACGCGGGTCGGCTCCGGCCCGTTCCCGACCGAGCTCGCCGACTCGACGGGCGAGCAGCTCGGCGTCCGCGGCCACGAGTTCGGCACGGTGACCGGGCGCAAGCGGCGGTGCGGCTGGTTCGACTCGGTGCTGGTGCGCCAGTCGGCGGCGGTGAGCGGCATCACCGGCATCGCGTTGACGAAGCTGGACGTGCTGGACGGGTTCGAGACGATCGCGATCTGCACCGGCTATCGTCTCGGCGACCGCACGCTCGATTATTTCCCGTCGCATGCGGCAGATCAGGCGGCGGTGACGCCGATCTACGAGACGATGCCGGGCTGGTCGGAGACGACGGCGGGCGCGCGAAGCTGGGCCGATCTGCCCGCGCAGGCGATCAAATACATCAGGCGGATCGAGGAGCTGATCCGCTGTCCGGTCGCGTTGGTGTCCACGAGCCCGGAGCGGGAGGACACGATCCTAGTGCGGGACCCATTCGCCGACTGATCGGCGACCTCACGGCTTGCCGGGGTCGCTGCCGTTGCCGGACGAAGCGGTGGACCCGGCTGCGTTGGCCGCCTGGCCATTCGCGCCGTCCGGCGTATTGCCGAGCTTCGGATCGGGTGCGGTCGACACCTGCGCGATGGCGGCGCCCGACAAGGCCAACAACCCCGCGCTCGTCCACGTCTTCAGCTTCATCTCGCCGTCTCCCAAAGCAATAGGGCGACGCCGCAGCGCCGCCCTATCTTTCTCATCAGCTATGCCGGCGTCAGTTCGGAGTCGAGCCGCCGCTGGTGCCGGTGCTGCCCATCGCGCCGCCCGTGGTCGTACCACCGGTCGACGATCCGGGCGAACCGGTGCCGCTCATCGAGCCGGAGGTCGTGCCATCGGTCGACGACGAACCGCCCATCGAGCTGGACGTACCGCTGGTCCCCGACGAGCTGCTCGAACGACCCGAACGGCGCGAGTGGCGCCCGCTCGACCCGGATGTGGAACCGGTCGTCGACCCGCTGGTCGACTGGCCGCCCATGCTACCAGTGGACGTGCCGTCGGTGGACGAACCGGACATCGTGCCGCTGCCGGTCGATCCCGTGCCCATCGAACCACTGCCCATGGAACCACTGCCCATCGAGCCGGTGCTGGACTGACCGCCCATCGAGCCACCCGTCGCGGAACCACCGCCGGAGGTCTGCGCGCCCGCGAGCGCCGGAATTGCCAAAGCTACAGCCGCCATCGTCATCAGAATACGCATCATATTTCTCCTACGGGGTATGATGTTCCAATCGATCGGCGGACGATTCCGTTCCCTCTCAAGTAATTACCGGCTCGTTTGGGCGCGATGAAGCATCATTTGGTCGCTCAGGACCAACGCTACCATCGCCTCAACCACCGGAACGCCGCGGATTCCTACACATGGATCATGACGACCTTTGGTCGTGAGCGTCGTCGCCTCGCCGGTTGTCGTGATCGTCTCGACCGGCGTGAGGATAGAGCTCGTCGGCTTGAACGCGACGCGCAGCCGGATCGGCTGGCCGGTGGCGATCCCGCCCGCGATCCCACCCGCGTGGTTGGACAGGAACGCCGCGCCGCCGTCCTCGCCGGGGCGCATCGCGTCGGCGTTCCGCTCGCCCGACAGCGTCGCTGCGGCGAACCCGTCGCCGATCTCGACGCCTTTCACCGCGTTGATCCCCATGCAGGCGCCGGCGAGTTCCGCATCGAGCTTGGCATACAGCGGCGCGCCCCAGCCGGCGGGGACGCCCGTCGCCTCGCACGCGATCACCGCGCCGAGCGACGATCCGGCCTTGCGCGCGGCGTCAACCAGCGTCTCCCAGCGCGCGGCGGCGGCGGCGTCCGGGCAGAAGAACGGGTTGGCGTCGATCTGCGCATCGTCGAACGCGGCCGGATCGATCGCGTCGCCGCCGATCGCCTCCACCCAGCCCCGCACGCGCACCTGCGGGATGACGAGCCGCGCGACCGCGCCCGCCGCCACCCGGCACGCCGTTTCCCGCGCCGAGGACCGTCCGCCGCCGCGCGGATCGCGCAAGCCGTATTTGGCGTCATAGGCATAGTCGGCATGGCCGGGGCGGTAGGCGAGCGCGACCTCGGCATAGTCCTTCGATCGCTGGTCGACGTTGTCGATCATCAGGCTGATCGGCGTGCCCGTCGTGGCGCCCTCGTACACGCCCGACAGGATGCGGACCCTGTCGGGTTCCTGCCGCTGCGTCGTGAAGCGTGAGGTGCCGGGGCGGCGGCGGTCGAGCCACGGCTGGATGTCCGCCTCGCTCAACGCGATCCCCGGCGGGCACCCATCCACCACCGCACCGATCGCAGGCCCGTGCGACTCTCCCCAGGTGGTGACGCGGAAGACGTGGCCGAAACTGTTGTGGCTCATTCGGCGGCTTGCACGTCCTGGTCCGTCCCGGATGCGCTCTGTACCAACTGCTCATAGATCGAGCGTAGGCGCGCGCGCCGCGTCGCCATGAAGCGGTTCGTCCCGAACTCGCCAGACAGCAGCCCGGGCACGGTGAAGTCCGTATCCAGAGCTTCCCAATGGAGGCCGAATCCGACGCCGCTCAGCTCGAACGCCTCCAGATCATCGTCGCTCGCGCCCGACATTCCCTGCAACTCCCGCGGGGGAAACATAAAGGAACAGCCGTTATGCAGCACGAGCGTCATCATACCCGTTCGCCGATCGTAGCGCGCGCGCGCGGCGTGGGGCTTGGTCTCGAACTCGATCCGACCTCGCTCGCTTGCGGCTTCGATGTCTTCGTCGGTCAGGTCAGCCATGAATCTGCTCCCAGATACTCAGCAGTGCGTCACGTGCTTCCTTTATCGCATGTCGGGCGCGGGCGATATCCGGCGTCGACAGGCCCTTGTTCGTCATCAAGGACACCGCCTCGTCGAGGCCGATCCTGGCCTCACCGCGTCCGCGAACATGAACGTGCGGCGGCGGGTGGTCGTCGACGAAGATCACGAAGCGCAGCCCGTGCGTCCTTAGGACAACCGGCACCGCCTTACGCCAGCGCGATGTCCGGGGCGTCTTCCGCCTTCATGCCAATCACGTTGTAGCCGCCGTCGACATGGTGGATCTCCCCCGTCACGCCGCTCGCGAGGTCGGACAGCAGGTACAGGCCCGCGCCGCCGACGTCATCGATCGTCACGTTGCGGCGGAGCGGCGAGTTGAGCTCGTTCCATTTGAGGATATAGTTGAAATCGCCGATCCCGCGCGCCGCCAGCGTCTGGATCGGGCCGGCGGAGATCGCGTTGACGCGGATGTTCTCCGGTCCGCAATCGACGGCGAGATATTTGACGCTCGTCTCCAGCGCGGCCTTGGCGACGCCCATCACGTTGTAGTGCGGCACGACCTTTTCGGCGCCATAATAGGTGAGCGTCAGGATCGAGCCGCCGCCCGGCATCATCCGCCGCGCGCGCTGCGTCACCGCGACCAAGCTGTAGGCGGAGATGTTGAGGGTCATCAGGAAATTGTCGAGCGTCGTGTCGTAATAGCGCCCGCGCAGCTGCGACTTGTCGGAAAAGCCGATCGCGTGAACCACGAAGTCGATCGTCGGCCATTCCTTCGCCAGCCCCGCGAAGGTCGCGTCCAGCGCCGCCATGTCGCCGACGTCGCAATCGAACAGCCGCGCGACGCCCAGTTGCTCCGCGAGCGGGCGGACCCGCTTCGCCATCGCCGCGCCCTGGTAGGAGAAGGCGAGTTCCGCGCCCGCCGCGCTCAACTGCTGTGCGATGCCCCAGGCGAGCGACTTGTCGTTGGCGAGGCCCATGATGAGGCCCCGCTTGCCCGCCATCAATCCATTCACGTCTGGCACACCCCTCATAGCGTCCGGGTCGCTTCCTCTACTCCCGCTTCAACGGGTTCCGCCAGTGCCGCGTTGAGGTGCGCGCCGAAGACGAGGCCGATGCCGATGACGTAGAAGAACAACAGCATGACGACCACGCCCGCCAGGCTGCCGTAGGTCAAGCCATAGCCGCCCAGCTGCGCGAGGATGAGCGGCAGCAGCGCGGTCGCGCTGACCCACCAGGCGGTGGTGAACAGCGCGCCAGGCCATTTGCGCGAGCGGGAGTAACGGTATTTGGCCGGCGTGACCGACAGGAACAGCAGGTACAGCGCCCCGAACATGACGACGCCGGGCACGATCCGCGACAGCCCGATCCAGCCCGCGGCCGCCTGCGCCTGCGGCACCAGGCGATAGACGAACTGCTCCGCCCCCACGAACACGCCCTGCACCAGGAACGAGATCAGCGCGATCGCCACCGACGCCAGCATCACCAGCGTCGAGCCGAGCCGATAGCGCCAGAACGGCAGGCTCGACCGCGTGCCATAGGCGCGGCGGAAGATGTCGCGGATCGTCTCCACGAACCCCCCGACGGTCCAGAGCCCGACCAGCCCACCGAACCACAACAGGTGGCCGGTACGGGCCGCCAGCACGTCGCCGATCGGTTTCTTCAGCAGATCGGCGACGTCGGGCGGCAGCACGTGCAGGAACGACGCGACCGCATGCTGCGTGTCCGCGCTCTGCCCGAACAGGCTGGCGATCGCGGCGGCGCTGATGAAGAAGGGGAACAGCGTCATCAGCGCGAGATAGGCGAGGTTGCCCGCGTGGATGAACCCGTCGTTGAGCACGCCCGATCCGGCGCGCGTCACCACCGCGAACGCGCGGCTGCCCGGACCCAGGAGGCTCAGCGGCCGGTCCAGCTCGCGGCGCAGCCGGCCGTGTCCGGTCGCGTGCGCCGCCGCCCGGTCTTCCGGCGTCAGCGCGGGGGCGATCTCGCTCACGTCGGCCGTCAGACGCCCAGCGCGGCGCGCGGGCTCTGCGCGGCGGCACCGGCCCAGTCGTCCACGAACCGCTGGAGGTCTGCGTCGTCGGCAGGCAGCTCGATCATGACCCTGACGAGCTGGTCCCCGCGGCTGCCGTCCTTCCTGACGAAGCCCTTGCCCTTCAAGCGCAGGATGCGGCCGGAGCTCGCCCCCTTGGGGATCGTGAGGTTCACCGGCTTGTCGACCGTCGGCGTCCGCACCGCGCCGCCGCGTACCGCTTCGGTCAGGCTCACGGGCAGGTCGAGCAGCACGTCGTCGCCGTCGCGGGTGAAGAAGCGGTGCGGCGCGATCTCGATCGTGACGATTGCGTCCCCTGCGCCGCCGGGACCCTGTTCGCCCTTGCCGGCGAGCCGCATCTGCGTACCCGTCTCAACGCCGGCGGGCAGCTTCAGGTCAAGCGACGCGCCGTCGCCGAGCGTAATGCGCTGCGGCGCCTGTGTCGCGGCGTCGACGAAGGGCACGGTCAGGCGATAGGCGATGTTGCCGCCCTTGGGCTGCGGGCGCCGGCCAAAGCCGCTGGAGAAACCGCCTCCCCCTCGGCCAGGCTGGGCAGCGCCGCCGAACAGCCCCTCGAACAGGTCGGACACGTCGACGTTCTCGCCGCCGAACTCGAACCCCTGGCCGCCGGGCGCCGCGCCGCTGCGGAAGCCGCCACCCGGACGCGGAGCGCCGCCGCCATAGCCGAACGGCGCGGCGGGGTTGCCGTCGCCGTCGATCTCGCCGCGGTCGAAGCGCGCGCGCTTGTCCTTGTCCGACAAAAGGTCATAGGCCTGCGTCGCCTGGCTGAACCGCTCGGACGCCTTGGGATTGTCCTTGTTGCGGTCGGGATGCAGCTCCTTGGCGAGCTTGCGATATGCCTTCTTGATCGCGGCCTCATCCGCGGTGCGCTCGACGCCCAGCGTCTTGTAAGGATCGGCCATCGGGTCCCCGAAAGATGTGGCAGCGGTGTGCCACTCATGTGGGGCAGTACGGCGCGCCCGGCAATGCGTCTCCGACGCGCACCGCGCGTTGAGCGCAGGCAGGAGACGATGGCATGACCGACAAGCAACCCAATCAGGCGATGGGCGGCAGCAAGCCCAAGAGCGACGACGACGGCAACAAGGAACCCGCGGCCTGGAGCGGCGGCGGCGAGAGCGGCGGTGGCGCACGGCCCGAGAACCCGACCGGTGCAGGTGACGAGGGCAGCAGCGGCGGCTTCATGGGCCATGGCGGGCAGAGCCACGTCGGCTATTCCGGCACGGGCGACGACGACGGCGAGGAAAACGTCAACGCGGCGACGAAGGAGTAGGGCGGCGGCGCCACTCGGATCGTCACCCCAGCGAACTGGGATTTCTCGGAATGGTGCCCGACCTGACGAGGAGACCCCAGCGTGCGCTGGGGTGACGAGAGAGTAAGGGAGGAGGCTCTCACCCCACCGGCGCGACGTCCACCGACACGTCCATCCGCTGCGCGCCGGCGCCGAGCACGACGCCGTCGACCGGCGCGATCTCGCCATAGTCGCGGCCGACCGCCATCACGATATGGTCGCCCGCCATCCAGATGCCGTTGGTGGGATCGAGTCCCACCCAGCCCAAACGCTCGCCGCACCACAACAGCACCCAGGCATGGGTCGCGTCCGCCCCCACCAGCCGCGGCTGGCCGGGCGGGGGCAGGGTGCGGATGTAGCCGGAGGCATAGGCCGCTGGCAGCCCGGCGCTGCGCAGCCCCGTCACCATGATCTGCGTGAAGTCCTGGCAGACGCCGCGTCGCTTCGCGAACGCCTCCGCCGGCGTGGTGTGGACCTCGGTCGCGTCGCCGTCGAACGTGAACTCGCGCCAGATGCGGCGGGCGAGCGCGATGCCGGCCTCCAGCGCAGACCGGTCGGGCGCCAGTTCCGCGCCGCACCAGGCGCCGATCGCGGCGTCGAGCGGCAGGAGCGGGGAGGGGTAGAGATACGCCGCCGGCCCCGCCGCGCTGCCGTCGCGGCTCGCGCGCGCCATCACCGCGACTTCCGCCAGCGTCGGATCGTCGGCCGCAGGGACCGGCACGAGCCGGTCGACCGTGACGCGCGAGACGCTCTCGATGATGAGGTGGCGCACCGGCTGCTCGACGGTCAGCCGCGTCACGTGCGCGAGGCCCGCATCGGCGATCGCCGGATGGTGGCGGCCCGCGGGCGAGATGTGGAGCGCGTACTCGTTCAGCCGCTGCCCCGGCCAGTCGATCGGCCTCAGCCGCAGGTTGCAGCGCGCGAAGCGGACCGGCGTCGCATAGTCGAACCGGGTGACGTGGATGATGTCGTACAGCATTCAGACGTTCCTCACGCCCCCGCTCATGCCAGCGTCAGGCCGGCGGCGCGCAGCGGCTCGGCGCCCTGCAGGAAATATCGCCGCGCGATGAGGTCCGACAGCGCGCCTAGCCGGCGTTCGACGTCGAGCAATCGGTCCGCGTCCAGGCTCGCGGCATCGGCGGTGTCGACCTGCGCGGCGAGCGCGACGGCGGCGGCCTGCTGCGGCTCGGGCAGGCCGTCGTCGCCCAGCACCGGGAGTGCGTTCAGGTGCGCGACGATGCAGGCCGCCTGATGCGCGAGGGAGCGCGGGTTGCCGGGGTCGAGCGCCGTCAGGTCCACCACCGGCACGCGCGCGATGCCGGTCAGGTAACGCTGGCGATAGCTGATCTGGCTGTCGGCGAGGTCGAGCAGCACCGACAGGTCGTCGCCGCTCGCGCCGCCGCCATCGTCGCCTAGCCCGAAGACCCGCACCGCCGCCGATGCCGACTGCGCCCGCTCGATCCGGCGGCCGAGGTCGAGGAACCGCCACGCCGCGGTGCGTCCCATATGCTCCGCCGACAGCCCGGCGAGCGCGGCGTAGCGGCGCTGGAGCGAGCCCGCGCGGTCGAGCGTGCCCGGATGATCCGGGAAGGGCGCCTCCAGCAGCCGCACCATGTCCGCAGACAGGCGGTCGCGCGAGCCTTCGCCGATGCGGCGCGCGGCGGCGTTGATCGTGGCGACGGAATAATGGTCCGGCGACTCCATCGCGGTCCGCGCAAAGCGATCGACCGCGGCGCGCGACAGGTCCGCCGGGGCGGGGCCGGCGCCGGTCGCCGCCACCGCTGCCGCCAGCCGCTCCACGGTGCCGGGCGTCAACGCGCCGCCGTCAGCAAGAGAGTGGCCCAGCAGGACGCGCAGCATCGCCAGCAGCGCCTCGCCGCGCTCGAGATAGCGGCCGAGCCAGAAGAAATTGTCGGCGACGCGGCTCGGCAGCGTGCCGGGGTTGCGCCGCACCGGCAGGCTGTCGATCGCGGGCAGCAGCGAGACGGGCGCGACTGGCTCGTCGCCGTGGATGCAGACGTCGGCGGACCAACTCGCGCCGCTGCTATGGCCCTCGCCCGGGCCGGGCCCCATCAGCGCCGCGTGCGGATCGGGGTCATCGCCGATCCGCACGAACCCGCCGGGCAGCACGCTCCACGCACCGTCGGCATCGCGCGCGGCGAACACGCGCAGGACGAACGGGCGGGCGACCAGCGCATCGTCGATCACCACCGGCATGGTCGACAGCCGCACCATCTCCTGCCCGACGTAATCCTGCGGCCGCCGCGCCATGTCGGCCAGCAGCGTTTCGCGCTCGGAAGCGTCTAGGCTGGCCCCCAGGCGCGCGCCGCCCGTGAGGCCCAGCGGACGCGTCCCGAACGCCGGGCCGATCAGCATCCGGTCGAACGACGCGTCCACTTGCTGCCGGGCATTGGGCTGCCCACACCACCAGGTGGCGATCGTCGGAATGGCGAGCGCCGCGCCGGTCAGCACGCGCGCCAGCCGGGGCAGGAACGCCGCGAACGCCGGCGCTTCCAGCACGCCCGCGCCCGGCGCGTTGGAGAGCACGAGCGTGCCGCCCGCGAACGCGTCGATCAGCCCGGCGACGCCGATATGCGAGTGCGCGTCGAAGGCGAGCGGGTCGAGCATCCGCCCGTCCACCCGCCGCCACAGCGCGTCGATCCGCTTGAGGCCACCAATCGTGCGGACGTAGAGCGTGTCGTTGAGGACCGCGAGATCGTCGCCCTCGACCAGCAGGAAGCCCAGATAGCGCGCGAGATGCGCCTGTTCGGCATAGCTCGGGCTGAAGCGGCCGGGCGTCAGCAGGCCGATGCGCGGGTCGGTACGCCGGCACAGCGCCGCCAGCCCCTCGCGCAGCGCGGCGAAGAAGGGCGCATGCCGCTGGATGTGCAGCCGCGACGACAGGCCACCCAGCGTCCGGCTGACCGCCAGCCGGTTCTCCAGCGCATAGCCGACGCCGGCGGGCGCGCGCAGGTGGTCGGCGAGCACGCGCCACTCGCCGTCGGGTCCCCGGCCCAGGTCCATCGCGACGAAATGCAGGTGCCGGCCGCCCGGCGGCTCGACGCCCACCAGCGGGCGGAGGAAGAACGGGCTGCCCGCGACGACGGCGGCGGGCAGGTGGCCGTCGGCGACCAGCCGGCCGGCGCCGTACACGTCGGCGAGCACCGCCTCCAGCACGTCTGCGCGCTGCGCGATCCCGGCGGCGATGCCGGCCCATTCGTCGGCCGCGATCATCAACGGCACCGGCGACACCGGCCAGGGCCGCTCGTCCGCCTCGCCGACGATGCGGAAGCCGGTGCCGATCTCGGCGGCGTGGCGCGCGACGCGGCGCTGCGCATGGCCTAGGTCGTCGCCCGCGACGGTGGCGAGTTCCTCGACCGTCGCGGTCCAGGCGGGATCGTCGCTGCCAGCGAGCACGTCGCCCCGCGGGTCCTCGATGTGGGCGTGATAGTCCGCGATCCACGCGGCCGCTTTATCGGACGTATCGGCCGGAGTACCGGGCCGGGCGGTCAGCGTCCCCAAATCTGCCGTCCCTGTCCGCTCGCCCGATGGGTAGCGTGTCACCGATCGGCGGCCCGGCGCAACACAAATGTGCGGGTTATTCGGTGAGCGGTTGCCAGAGCTCGATCTTCGTCCCATCGGGATCGAGGATCGAGGCGAACTTGCCGGTTCGGTCGTCCTCGCGCTTCAGGATCGGGACGCCCTTGATCTTGAGCCGGGCGACGAAGGCGTCGAGGTCGTCGACCGCGAAGTTGATCATGAACTCGCGGTGCGACGGCACGAGTTCGTCGCTGTTGGCGGGCATCGCGTTCCAAAGCGCCATGGGCGGATGGCCGGGAGCATCGTATCGCAGGATCGCGCCGCCCCAGGATTCGAGGGTGATGCCAAGCACGTCCTTGTACCAGGCCGCCAACGCCTTGGGGTCCTTGCTCGTCACGAACACGCCGCCAAGCCCAGTGACGTGTCCGACCGGCTCGGCTCGCACCGCCACGGACGGCAGGCCAGCGGCCAGCATGCCGATCGCCGCCAGAAGCTCCTTCTTCACCATCATCATCTCCCCCTCACAGATCCGGCAGCGCCTGGTCCGCGATGCCCCATCCTTCCAGTCCCCGCCCGCCAGCGTGCGCGATCAGATCGTCGGCGTCGCGGATGCTCCAGCGGGCGGCGGTGTCGATGTCCTTCAGCTCGCTCCACGAGACAGGCGCGGCGACCGGCGCGCCGGGGCGGGCGCGGGCGGAAAAGGGCATGATCGCGGTCGATCCGCGGCCGTTGCGCAGATAATCGATGAAGATGCGCCCGACGCGCTTCGCCTTCGTCATCACCGCCACGAACCGATCGGGCTCCGCCTGCGCCAGCGCGCGCGCGAACCGTTCGGCGAAATCGCGCACCTGCGGCCAGTCCGCGCCGGCGGTCAGCGGCACGACGACATGGATGCCTTTGCCGCCCGACAGCATCGGAAAGCTCGCGAGCCCCAGGTCGGCGAGCCGGTCGCGCAGATATTCCGCCGCCTTTTTCGTCTCCTCGAAGCCCAGCCCCTCGTCGGGGTCGAGATCGAACACCATCCGGTCGGGCTTCTCCAGCGGATCGACGCGGCTGCCCCAGCCGTGGAACTCGATCGTCCCCATCTGGACGCAGGCGACGAGGCCGTCGGGGCTGTCGACGTAGAGATAGGCCACGCTCGACCCGTCCTTCTCGCGCACGTCGACCTGGCGGACCGTGTCGCCGAACGAGCCCGCATCGTGCTTCTGGAAGAAGCAATGCTTGCCGCGCCCCTGCGGGCAGCGGACCAGGCTGATCGGTCGGTCGGCGACCCACGGCAGCATGACGCCGGCGACGCGGGCGTAATAGTCGGCCAGCTCGCCCTTGGTGATGCCGCTGTCGGGGAAGATCACCCGATCGCGGTTCGAGACTTTGACGTGGATGTCGGGCGCGTCCGTCGCCTTGGCCACGGGTTCGGGGACCTCGATCACCACCTCGGAGGCAGGCTTGTCCTCGCGCAGACCGAGGAAGCTCGAGTGGCGCAGCACGCCGTCGGGCGTCACCTCGGCGAAGGCGACCTCCGCGACCAGCTCGGGCCGCACCCAGCGCGCGCCCTTCACCATCGGGCGCAGCGCGCGCGCGACCTCCACCGTCGCCGCCTCCCGCGCCAGCGGCTCCAGTCTGGCCGCCAGCGTGTCGAGCATCGCCGCGTTGAAGCCGGTGCCGACCTTGCCGGCGTAGATCAGCGCGCCGTCCTTATGGACACCCAGCAGCAGGGAGCGGAGGTTCCGTGTCTTGTCGGACGGCAGCCAGCCGACGATGACGAACTCCTGCCGGCGGATGCACTTGGTCTTGAGCCAGTCGGTCGTGCGGCGGCCGCGATAGGGCGCGTCGGCGCGCTTGGAGACGACACCCTCATAGCCCTCGCGGCACATCGTCTCGAACAGCTCTTCGCCGGAACCGACGATGTGCTCGGAATAGCGCAGCCGGTCGGTGCCCTCGCCGACGGTTCCGCGCAGCCGCTCCTTGCGGGCGAGGAGAGGGAGCGCTGTCAGGTCCTCGCCGTCGTGCGCGAGCAGGTCGAAGGCGAAGAGCGTCATGTCGCCGCCCGCGCCGATCGCGTCCTTCAGCGTCGAGAAATCCGGCCGGCCGTCCTTGAACGCGACGATCTCGCCGTCGATCAGTGCCGAGCCGACCGGCAGCGCGGCGGCCGCCTCGGCGACGCCCGCGAACTTGTCCGTCCAGTCGAGGCCGGAGCGGGTGTAGACCTTGGCGGTGCGCGACTTGCCCTTGCCGCCGACGGCGACGAGCGCGCGATAGCCGTCGTATTTCACCTCGTGCAGCCACTCCGTGCCGGTCGGGACCGCGTCGACGAGGGTGCAGAGTTCGGGTTCGGCGAAGGGGGGAAGCGTTGTCATTGATCCTCCCCGAGCTTGTCTCGGGGAGGGGGACCGCCGGCGCGAGCCGGTGGTGGAGGGGCTGGCGGCATTGCCGCCGATTGCTACCCCAGATTTCCTCCGCGGCTTCGCCGCTCCGGCCCCTCCACCATCCGCTGCGCGGACGGTCCCCCTCCCCGAGATGAGCTCGGGGAGGATTTTAGCGGTTGCTCCCTCCGCGATCTCCGCCATCGTGCGGTCGGTCTTCACGCTCGTCAGGGCCGTGTCGACCAGCGTGTCGGCGCCGCCCGCCTCCGCGTCCGTCACCTTGCGCAGCAGCCAATTTTCGTTCTTCTCGCGCTTGCCGTTCTTGGCGTTACGCGGCTTCAGGCGGATCAGCATCCACTCGCCCTTCATCCGCTCGCCGTGGAGGATGAAGTGGAGGTGGCCCTTGTCGATGTCGGCGGCCGACTTGCCCGCGACCGGCGCCCAGGTGCCGTCGTCCCACAGCATCACCGTGCCGCCGCCATATTCGCCCTTGGGGATCGTGCCCTCGAAGTCGCCATAGGACAGCGGGTGGTCCTCGGTGCGCACCGCCAGTCGCTTCTCGTCGGGATCGAGGCTGGGCCCGCGCGTCACCGCCCAGCTTTTCAGGACGCCATCGGCTTCGAGGCGAAAGTCCCAGTGCAGCCGGGTCGCATCGTGTTTCTGGACGATGAAGCGGTTACCCTTGCCCGGCGCCAGCGAGCCGGCAGGCTCGGCCGTCTTCGCGAAGTCGCGTTTGGCGTTGTAGCGGGCGAGGGGATCGGGCGCGTCAGCCACAGGCCGCTCCCCGCCACTTCGTCACCCCAGCGCACGCTGGGGTCTCGTCATCACGCAGCGACCCCAGCGTGCGCTGGGGTGACGGCCGGGAGGAGGAGCCGTCCGGCCTACGCACGCTTGCGCGCCGCCGGCTTCTTCGGCGCAGGCGCCGTGTCGTCGTCCTTCGCCTTGGCGGGCGCCTTCTTCGCGGGCGTCTTCCTCGTCGTCGTGACGGTCTCCGTCGGCGCGGGGCGGGCGTTGGGTTTCTCCATCGACTTCTTCAGCGCCGCCATCAGGTCGACGACGTTGCTGCCCTTCGCAGGCTTGTCGCTCTCGTCCGCCTCGACGATGTGCGCGCCCTTGGCCTTGCGCTTGCGCTCGACCAGGTCTTTGAGCGCGTCGACATAGCGGTCGTGATACTCGCCCGGATCGAACGGCGCGGTCTTCTTGTCGATCAGCGCGGTCGCCAGGTCGAGCAGGTCCGCGTCCGGCGTGCTTTCGGGAATGTCGCGGAAATAGCCCTGCGCCTTCTGCACCTCGTCGGCATAGCGCAGCGTCTCCAGCACCATGCCGCGCCCGCAGGGCTTGAGGCTGACGACATATTCGCGCCCGCGCATCGCGAGCTGGCCAAGCCCCACCTTCTTCGCGCGGCGCAGCGCCTCGCGCAGCACGATGAACGCCTCCTCCGCCAGATCGTCGGCCGGGACGACGAAATAGGGTTTCTCGTAATACAGCACGTCGATCTCGCTCGCGTCGACGAACTGCGTCAGCTCCAGCGTCTTCTTGGATTCGAGCTTCACCGCGTCGATCTCGTCCTGCTCCAGCAGCACGAACTCGCCCTTCTGATATTCGTAGCCCTTGACGATCTCGTCGGGATCGACCGGGCCGACGCCGGTCACGACCTTGTCGTAATGGATCGGTTTGCCGGTCGGCTCGTGGATCTGCTTGAAACTGATCGCCGCGCCCGATTTGGTGGCCGGGTAGATCTCCACCGGGATCGACACCAGCGCCAGCCTGATCTGTCCCTGCCAATAGGCCCGTGCCGCCACGATCATCCCTCCCTGACGGCAATCCAAATCAATGGCGCGCGGACTCGTTCCGTTCCCGCACGGGCCGGCGCCAATCCGCGGGTTCAAACCGGGGCGCCGACGCGCTACAGGAGCGCGCATGGCAGACGACCCCTTCGCCCTGTTCGACGCGTGGTTCGCGGAAGCGCGCGCGAGCGAGCCCAACGATCCCGAAGCCATGGCGCTCGCGACCGCCGATGCCGCGGGCCAGCCGTCGGTGCGGATGGTGCTGCTCAAGGGCCATGACGAGCGCGGCTTCGTGTTCTACACCAACCGCGAGGGGCGCAAGGCGGGCGATCTCGCCGCGGACCCGCGTGCCGGACTGATGTTCCACTGGAAATCGCTGCGCCGCCAGGTGCGGATCGAGGGGCCGGTTAGCCTCGCCAGCGATGCCGAGAGCGACGCCTATTTCGCCAGCCGCGGCCGCGACTCGCGGCTCGGCGCCTGGGCATCGGACCAGTCGCGCCCGCTCGCGTCGCGCGAGACGTTCGAGGCGCGGGTGGAGCAGGCGCGCGCGCGGTTCGAGGGCGGCGAGGTGCCCCGCCCGCCGTTCTGGGGCGGATACCGCGTCGCGCCCGAGCGTATCGAGTTCTGGCAGGACCGCGCGCACCGGCTGCACGAGCGGCGATTGTTCACGAAGACCAGCTCCGGCCTGGACGGAGGCTGGACGGAAGGATTGTTGTTCCCATGACCCAGGACGAACGCCGCCGCGTCATTCCCTTCGCCGTGCGCGCCGCGCTCGCCAGCGTGGCGATGGCGACGTTCCTGCTGGTCCTGAAGGCTTGGGCCGCCTGGGCCAGCGGATCGGTCGCGATGCTGGGATCGCTCGCCGACACGGGGCTCGACCTGCTCGCCAGCCTCGTGACTCTGTATGGCGTCCGCCTCGCCGCGCTGCCGGCGGATCACGACCATCGCTACGGCCATGGCAAGGCGGAGGCGCTGGCAGCGCTGTTCCAGGTTATGCTCATTACCGCGTCGGCGATCGCGATCGCGTGGCGCGCGGTGCTGCGGATCGGTTCGACGGCGAGCAACGCGGAAGCGGGCCTCGGCATCGGCGTGTCGGTCGTCGCGATTGCGGCGACGCTGATGCTGCTCGCCTATCAGCGCCGCGTGATCCGCCAGACGGGATCGGTGGCGATCATGGCCGACAACGTCCACTACCAGTCGGACGTGCTGGTCAACATCGCCGTCATCGCGGCGCTGGTGCTTGACCAATATGTCGGCCTGCATGGCGCGGACCCGGTTTTCGGCATCGCGATCGCCGGCTGGCTCGCGTTCGGCGCGTTCAAGGCCTCCACCCATGCGATCGACATGCTGATGGACCGGGAATGGTCGGAGGAACAGCGCGCGCGGTTCCTGGAGGTCGCGGCGCGCCAGCCGGGACTGAAGGGCATCCACGATTTCCGCACCCGCCGGGCCGGCAGCCACGATTTCGCGCAGTTCCACATGGAGGTGTCGGGCAGGCTGAGCGTCGCGGAGGCGCATGATCTGGTGGAGAACATGGAGGACGCGTTGCTCCGCGCATTCCCCAAGGTGGAGGTGTTGATCCACCTCGACCCCGAAGGCCATGTCGATACGGACAATCCGCTGGTGGAGACCGATGTGACCCCGCACTGGTTCGGCAAGCGCGCATGAGGATCCCCTTCACCCAGGTCGACGCGTTCACCGACCGGCCGTTCGCGGGCAATCCGGCGGCGGTGATGCCGCTCGACGCGTGGCTCGACGACGCGACGCTGCAGGCGATCGCGATCGAGAACAATCTTTCGGAAACCGCTTTTCTGGTGCCGGATGCGAGCGGAGAAGCGGATTTCGAGCTGCGCTGGTTCACGCCGGGCAACGAGGTGGTGCTATGCGGCCACGCGACGCTGGCGAGCGGCCACGTTGTGCTGTCGGGGGACATTTCGCGCGAGACGGTCCGCTTCCGCACCCGGCGTGCAGGGTCGTTGTCGGTGACCCGGGCGGGCAGGGGTTACGAGCTCGCGCTGCCCGTCTGGCGGCCCGAGCCGCGCCCGCTGCCCGACCTCGTCGCCGCGCTGGGCGTCGAGGGCGTGGTGGAGACGCTGTGGCACCAGCATCGCTACGCGCTCGTGGTGGTCGACGACGAGGCGACGGTGCGTGGCTGCCGCCCCGACATGCGCGCGTTGGCCGCGGACGGCGACGTGCTGACGATCCTCTCGGCGCGGGGGGCGGGGACCGACATCGTCAGCCGCGCCTTCGTGCCCGGCGGCGGCGTGGACGAGGATCCGGTAACGGGCTCCGCCCACGCGGTGCTGACGCCTTATTGGTGCGAGCGGCTGGGTCGCGACCGGCTGACCGCGTTCCAGGCGAGTGCGCGGGGCGGACATCTCGACTGCCGGCTCGACGGCGACCGGGTCGTTCTGGGCGGCCGTTGCGTGACGGTGATCGAGGGGACGTTCCTGCTGGGGTGAGGGGATCGTTCGCCCGCGTGTTCTTTCCGTTCATGCTCAGCATGAGCGGTTGCGGGGCGATCCATCTAAGCCGCCGATAGTGCCAGCGCCGCCGCTTCCGTCTCCGCGATCCAGCCGCCGCCCAGCACCCGCTCACCCGCGTACAGCACTGCCGCTTGCCCCGGCGCGACGCCATATTCGGGCGCGTCGAACGCCAGTCGCCCATCGTCCAATCGCGCCGGCACCGGCTTGGCCATGGAGCGTACCTTGGCGGTGAGCGGGCCCTCGTGGTCGCCGCCGATCCAGTTGATCCCCTCCAGCCGCGCCGCCGCCACCGCCAGCGCCGCGCGCGGGCCGACGATCACGCGGCGGGCGGGTGCGTCGACGCGCACGACGTACAGCGGCTCTGCGGTGCCGCCGATGTTCAGCCCGCGCCGCTGGCCGACGGTGAAGTGGACGATCCCCGGATGGATCCCGAGCACGCGGCCCGCGAGGTCGACGATCTCGCCCGCGGCAGCCGCCTCCGGGCGCAGGCGCGTCACGAGTCCTGCATAGTCGCCGTCGGGCACGAAGCAGATGTCCTGGCTGTCCGCCTTGCCCGCGACCGCCAGTCCCAGTTCGGCGGCTAGTTCGCGCACCCGCGGCTTGGGTAGGCCGCCGAGCGGGAAGCGGAGGTACTCGAGCTGCTCCTGCGTGGTCGCGAACAGGAAATAGCTCTGGTCGCGCGCGGGATCGGCGGCGCGGTGCAGCTCTGCCCCGGCCGGACCCGCGACGCGGCGCACGTAATGGCCGGTCGCAAGCGCATCCGCGCCCAGCTCTCGCGCCAGGCCCAGCAGGTCGGTGAACTTGGGCCCCGTGTTGCATGACACGCAGGGGATCGGCGTCCGGCCGGCGAGGTAATCGTCCGCGAACCGGTCGATCACCGCCGAGCGGAAGCTCGACTCATGGTCGAACACGTAATGCGCGATGCCCAACCGATCGCATACCGCGCGCGCGTCGCGGATGTCGCGGCCGGCGCAGCAACTGCCGGCCCGCCCCACCGCCTCGCCATGGTCGTAGAGCTGCAGCGTCACCCCGATCGTCTCGGCGCCCGATCGGTGCGCGAGCGCGGCGACGACCGAGGAATCGACGCCGCCCGACATCGCGACCACGATCCGGCGCCCTGTCATGTCCGGGCCGGCCATGTCAGGACCGGCCATGTCGGGGCCGAGCTGGAAATCGATCGCGTCGGCGGGAGTCACGGCGTTCATCGCGACGACATAGCGATGGTGCACGCGGCTTTCACCTGCGTTAGCGATAGGTTGCACCGGGCTTTACCCGACCTTCAGCCCCCGACGCCCATAGCGCCATCCGGTCGGCCGCGAACGCGCGGGGCCGGCGAGTGAGGAGTGTATGGCGGTTGGATCTTGGTACCTTATCGTTTCTACCCGGCAACCGGCTGGAGGGTCGCGCGCAGGCGACGGCGCTCCTCGCGGTCGCGGCCGCGCGGCAGGCGGCAAGCCCCACCGCGATGATGCAGGCCCGGCTGCCCGTTCCCCGCGTGCGGACCGCAGCGTCCTTCGCCTGGCCGGTGGCGGATGCAATCGCGGGCTGGCGCCGCCGCCGGGGCGACTGGGAGTGAACGCGCCGTTTACCCCGCCGTTTCAGCCGATCTTCAAGCGGCAGGCCTACACCCCCGTCATCACGACACGTCGTCGCGAACCGATTGCTCGGGGCGCCCGCTCCGACCGAGGACAAGCATGATCGAGAACCAGAAAATCCGTCCCGCCAAGGTGATCGGTCCGCTCGGCGAGCCACTGACGCTGGAGACCTTGCCGCCGCCCGAGACGACGCGCTGGGTGATCCGTCGCAAGGGCGAGGTGGTCGCGGCGGTGAACGGCGGCCTGCTGAGCATCGACGAGGTCTGCGCGCGGTACGGCCTGACGGTCGAGGAGTTCGCCGGCTGGCAGCGGGCGGTCGATCGATCGGGCCTTCAGGGGCTGCGCGTCACCCGCATCCAGATCTACAAGAAGCAATATGAGCGCGACCAGCGGTATTGATCGAGATCATCGTATTGGGAACAAAAGATAGTCGTTGCGAGTCTATCCGCCATCGCCCGTTTCGGGGGCGCAACGGAGGGTAGGGGTCATGCATTTCATTCTGTGGCTTGTCGTGGGTGGCGTCGCGGGTTGGCTCGCCGGGCTCATCATGCGGGATCAGGGCGGCATCCTGATCAACATCATCGTCGGCATCGTCGGCGCGGCGATCGCGGGCTTCATCTTCGGGGGTGGCGCGGATCTGAACCAGGCGCTGACGATCCAGTCGTTCATCTATTCGGTGATCGGTGCGGTGATACTGCTAGCGATCGTGAACCTGGTGCGCCGCGGCCGCGTTCGGTAATCAGCCCACACGACCGCATTAGCGGCCGCCCGGACCATGTCGGGGCGGTCGTTTTGCGTTCAGCGCAACGTCGGCGACGCGCATCAAGCCGGTGACGACGCGTCGCTGCCTGACTGGCCAAGCCGCTTGAGGCCAGTGTGATATTCGGCTAATACAGCGCTGGGGCAGGGCAAGCGGGCGAGCAGCGGGCATGAATTACGAGACGGGCGGCGTCGGCCACGATCCGCAACTGGTGCTGCCGGCGCCCCCACGCCCGCGTCGTCGCCGCACGCTGATCGTCGCGATCGTCGCGATCGTCGTGGTGCTGGCGCTCGCGGCGTTCTTCTTCGGCCGCGGCAGTCCGGACGCCGCGGCGGCGTCGGCGACCGACCAGGTGCCGCGCGTCACCGTGATCCAGCCTGGCCGGCGCACGATCGACCGCACGCTGTCCGCGACCGGATCGCTCGCCGCGCGCGTCGACATGCCGGTCGGCGTGGCGGGCGAGGGCGGCCGGGTGACGGCGGTGCTCGTCCAGCCGGGCCAGTGGGTCCACGCCGGACAGGTACTCGCGACGATCGACCGGTCGGTGCAGCAGGAGACGGCTGTGAGCCTGGCCGCCTCCATCAAGGTAGCGCAGGCGGACGCGACGCTCGCCCAGTCGGCGCTCGACCGCGCGAACCGGCTCGTCGATCGCGGCTTCATCTCGCGCGCCGATATCGAGAGCAAGACCGCGACCCGCGATGCCGCGGACGCGCGGGTGAAGATGGCGCAGGCGCAGCTCGCGCAACAGCAGGCGACCAACGGCCGGCTCGACATCCGCGCCCCCGCCGAAGGGCTGGTGCTCACGCGCCAAGTGGAGCCCGGCCAGGTCGTCAGCGCCGGGACCGGCACGCTGTTCCGCATGGCGCAGGGCGGCGAGATGGAGATGCGCGCGCTGCTCGCCGAGAGCGATCTCGCGACGATCCACGCCGGCTCGGTCGCCCGCGTCACGCCGGTCGGTGGCACGGCGGCCTTCACAGGCACGGTGTGGCAGGTGTCGCCGGTGATCGACCCGACCAGCCGGCAGGGGATCGCGCGCATCGCGCTCCGCTTTGATCCTGCGCTGCGGCCCGGCGGCTTTGCCTCCGCGACGATCACCAGCGGCGCGGCGGTCGCGCCGCTGCTGCCGCAATCGGCCGTCCAGAGCGACGAGCACGGCAATTACGTCTATGTGCTGGGCGCGGGCGACAAGGTCGTGCGCCGGGCGGTGACGCTCGGCACCGTGTCGGACGACGGCGTCGCGGTGGCCGCTGGGCTCGACGGCACGGAGAAGGTGGTGATGTCGGCGGGCGCGTTCCTCAACGCGGGCCAGCGCATCCAGCCGATCCTGAAGGCGGCCTCGACGGTCATGGGAGGCTGAGCCGATGAACTTCCGCCATATTTCCGCTTGGTCGATCCGCAATCCGGTCCCGTCCATCGTCCTGTTCTTCATGCTGTCGATCGCCGGCATCCTGAGCTTCGCCACGATGGAGGTGAACAGACAGCCCGATATCGACTTCCCCGTCGTCATCGTCGACATCAGTCAGCCGGGCGCCGCGCCGAGCGAGCTCGAGACGCAGGTGACGCAGCGCGTCGAGGCGGCGGTGCGCAGCCTGCAGGGCATCGACGAGATCGACTCCACCGTCACCGAAGGCGATTCGCAGACGGTCGTCCAGCTCACCATCGGCACGCCGATCGATCGCGCGGTGGAGGACGTGCGCAGCGCGATCCAGCAGATCCGCTCCAACCTCCCCGAGGGTATACTCGAGCCGCAGGTGATGCGCGCCAACTCGACGGGTGATGATCTCGCCGACTATGCCGCGATCAGCACCGACATGACCGTCGAGCAGCTGAGCTGGTACATCGACAACACCGTCGCCAAGGAGCTGCTGGCGGTGCCCGGTATGGCGACCGTCGAGCGCAACGGCGGCGTGTCGCGCGAGATCCGCGTGATCCTCGACCCCGTCCGGCTCCAGGCGCAGGGCCTGACCGCGATCCAGGTCAACGCGCAGCTGCGCCAGATCAACCTGAACGCCGCCGGCGGCCGCGCCGAGATCGGCGGCGCCGAACAGTCGCTGCGCGTGCTGGGCAACGCCCGGGACGCCTATGCGCTCGGCCAGTCGCAGATCTCGGTCGGCAACGGCCGCACCGTCCACCTGTCCGACATCGCGCAGGTCCGCGACCTGTATGCCGAGCAGCGATCCTCGTCGGCGCTCAACGGGCGGCAGGTCGTCTCGTTCGATTTCCAGCGCGCGAAGAATGGCTCGGACGTCAGCGTGTTCCATGGCGCGCAGGAGAAGCTCGCCGCGCTCGAGAAGCGCAATCCCGGTGTCCATTTCCAGATGATCTCCAACACGGTGAAGTACACCGAGGTGCAATATCACGCGGCGATGGAGGCGATGATCGAGGGCGCGGGCCTTGCCGTCCTCGTCGTGTTCATCTTCCTGCGCGACTGGCGGTCGACCGTCATCTCGGCGCTGGCGATCCCGCTGTCGGCGATCCCGACGTTCTGGATCCTCGACCTGTTGCATTTCACGCTCAACAACATGACGCTGATGGCGCTCAGCCTGGTCGCGGGCGTGCTGGTCGACGATGCGATCGTGGAGATCGAGAACATCGTCCGCCACATGCGGATGGGGAAGAGCGCCTATCAGGCGTCGATCGATGCCGCCGACGAGATCGGCCTCGCCGTGTTGGCGACGACGATGGCGATCGTCGCGGTGTTCCTGCCCGTCGCGCTGATGCCGGGCGTCGCCGGGCAGTTCTTCCAGAACTTCGGCCTGACCGTCGTCGTGTCGGTGCTGATGAGCCTGGCGGTCGCGCGGCTGCTGACGCCGATGATCGCCGCCTATTTCCTCAAGTCGCACGGGCAGGCGAGCCATGGCGAAGGCTGGCTGATGGACCGCTACATGGCGACGCTTCGCTGGACGCTGAAGCACCGCTGGTCGGCGATCGTCGCCGGCGCGGTCGCAATGGCGCTGACGGTCGTGTGCGTCATGGCGCTGCCGATGGAGTTCCAGCCGGAGAGCAACGCCGACAGCAGCACCGCCGTCATCGAGATGGTGCCCGGCACGACGCTCGCCGATACCAAATTGGTGGTCGACCGCGTCGCCGCGATCCTCAAGCGCCAGCCGCAGGTGCAAGACGTTTACCAGCGCTCGTTCGTCGGCCGCGGCAATGTCACGGCGATCTTCAAGGACAAGAAGCTGCGCACGATGCGCTCCGCGGACTTCGAGCGGAGCCTGGCGCCCGAGATGGCGGCGGTCGCGGACGCGCGCGTCACCTTCCGCTCGCAGAACGGCTGGGGGTCGAGCGGCTTGCCGTTGACGGTGACGCTGGGCGGTGACGATCCCAAGCTGTTGCAGCAGACCGCGCTCGCGCTGATGGAGCAGATGCAGAAATTGCCCACCGTCGTCGCGCCGCGCGTGACCGGGGACCTCCAGCGGCCGGAGATCGTCATCACGCCGCGGCTGGACCTGGCGGCGGACCTGGGCATCACGACCAGCGCGCTGTCGAGCGCGATCCGCATCGCGACGCTGGGCGACATCGACCAGAACAGCGCGAAGTTCTCGCTGTCCGATCGCCAGGTGCCGATCCGCGTCGCCTTCGCGCAGGATTCGCGCCAGCGGCTGTCGACGATCTCCAACCTGCCGGTGCAGACCGCGACCGGCGCGTCCGTGCCGCTCGGCGTCGTCGCGTCGATCGGCTTCGGCGCGGGGCCCACCAAGATCGAGCGCGTGGCGCAGCAGCGGCAGCTGACGGTCGGCGCGTCGATGCCGCCAGGCGTCGTCACCAGTCAGGCGATGGCGCAGATCCATGCGCTGCCGATCATGAAGAACCTGCCGCTGGGCGTCAGCGAACTGTCGCTCGGCCAGGCGAAATGGCAGGGGGAGATGATCCAGAACTTCATGGTCGCGGTCGCGGCGGGCATCTTCCTGGTCTTCGCGGTGCTGGTGCTGCTCTACCGCCGCTTCCTGCCGCCGTTCGTCAACATGGGGTCGCTGTTCCTGGCGCCGCTTGGCGCGCTCGTCGCGCTGATCGTCACGCACAACCCGATCTCGATGCCGGTGTTCATCGGCCTGCTGATGCTGCTGGGCATCGTCGCCAAGAACTCGATCCTGCTGATCGACTTCGCGCTGGAGGAGATGGCCCACGGCGTGCCGACGATGGCGGCGATCCTGGACGCCGGGCACAAGCGCGCGCAGCCGATCGTGATGACGACGGTGGCGATGGTCGCAGGGATGATCCCGACCGCGATGGCGCTGACCGGCGACAGCTCGTTCCGCTCGCCGATGGGCATCACGGTGATCGGCGGGCTGACGCTCTCGACCATCCTGACGCTGCTGATCGTGCCGGCGACGTTCAGCCTGGCGGTGGGCGCCGAGGAGTGGATCGGGCCGCGGCTGGGCAGGCGCCTGCTCACCTATCGGCCGGGCGACGATGGTTCGCCGGTGATCGAGGGGCCGCGCGGTCCGGCGATCGAGGGCGGGCGCGGGCACGGTGCCGGGCAGGGGGCCGCCCCGGGCGCGATCGGCTATCGCGGCGACGAGCCCCATCCGGCGGCGGAGTAGGCGGTACCGGCCGGCCGACGGTGGCGCGGGTGAACCTTCGCGACGGCCGGTCATTCGTCCCGCCATGGCCATCCGCATGATCGACGCCCGCGAGGAAGCGCCCCCCGGGCTGAAGCGCATGCGGGCGGTCGCGACCGGGCTGCTGATCGCGATGGCGGTGCTCTACCTGATCGCACGGTTGGCGGCACCGGCGCGGCCGGGTTTCGGGTTCCTGCGCGCGTTCGCGGAGGCGGCGATGGTCGGCGGCCTCGCCGACTGGTTCGCGGTCACCGCGCTGTTCCGCCACCCGCTCGGCTTGCCGATCCCGCACACTGCGATCGTGCCGCGCAACAAGGACCGGATCGGCGAGACGCTGGCCATGTTCCTGCGCACCAACTTCCTGATCCCCACGGTGGTGGCGCGGCGGATGCGACCGCTCGACGTCGCCGGCGCGGTCGCCCGCTGGCTGACCGATCCGCCCGAGGAGGCGGGCGGGCGGTTTCGCCGCGGCGCCTCGAAATTGGTGGCGCAGGCGCTGGAAGGGCTCGACCCCGCCCGGCTCGGCGGCATGGTCAAGGCGGCGGTGGGGCAGCGGTTGGCGGACACCAAGATCGCGCCGATCCTGGGCCAGCTGCTCGGCGCGGCGATCGCGGAGGGTCGGCACGCGCCGCTGCTCGACGGCGCGATCGGCTGGTCGGCGAACGCGTTGGCGGCGAACGACGTGCTGATCCGCCAGATCGTCCACGACCGCGCCGGCGCGGTGCTGCGCTGGACGGGGCTGGACGAGGCGGTCGCCAACCGACTGATCGCGGGGCTGCAGAAGCTGCTGGCCGACATGGCGGAGCATCCCGACCACCCGTTGCGGGTGCGCGCCGAGGATGGCCTCGCGAGCCTTGCCGAGCGGCTGCGGACCGATCCCGAGATGCAGGCGCGGGTGGAGGCGATGAAGGACGAGCTGATCGCCAACCCCGCGATGCAGCGCTGGCTCGACGGCCTGTGGGAGCAGGCGCGGGGCGGGCTCCTCAAGATCGCGCGCGATCCCGAGCGGGCGATGCGCGGGCCGCTGGGCGAGGTGCTGCGCCAGATCGGCGACACGCTGCACCGCGACCGGCGGCTGGCGACGACGATCAACCGCTTCGTCCGCCGCGCGGTCGTCGGCATCGCCGCCGATTACGGCGACGCGATCGTGCGGCTGGTGTCGGAGACGGTGCGCGGCTGGGACGCGCGGACCATCACCCGCCGGCTGGAGAACCAGGTCGGCCGCGATCTCCAGTACATCCGGGTCAACGGCACGATCGTCGGCGGACTGGTGGGGCTGGCGATCCATGTGGTGGACGTCGCGCTGTGAGGCGCCTTACCTGATGCGCTTGCGGTGGAGCAACCTTTGCAGCAAGGGTCCGCGGACATGAGCGGACGAGCCGACTTCGACGAGCAGGGCACGGGCGATGGCCGCACGCTGCGCTTCACCGGCGACCTGCGGCTGTCCGAGCTCGGCAAGCTGCCCGAGCGGCTGAACGGCGTGTCGGGCGACGTCGCCACCGTCGACCTGTCGGCGGTCGGCCGGATCGACACGATCGGCGCCTGGGTCGTCCACCGCTTCGCCCTGCAGCATCACGCGCGGATAGAGGGCGTGTCCGGCGACAACCGCCACCTGTTCCAGCAGGTGGAAAAGGCGGATCAGCCGGTCGCGACCCGCGTGGCGCCGCAGGCCGGTTTCGCCCGGGTCGTCGGCGAGATCGGCGACGCGACCGCGACCGCCGGATCGACGGTGATCGGGCTGCTCGGCTTCCTGGGCGCGACGGTGGTCGCGTTCGGCAACGTGCTGGTCAGCATCGTCCGGCCGCCGCGCCGGTTCCGCTTCAACGCGACGGTGCAGCGGTTCGAGGTGGTGGGCGTCTCCGCGCTCGGCATCATCGGGCTGATGAACTTCCTGATCGGCATCGTGATCGCCCAGCAGGGCGCGGTGCAGCTCCAGCAGTTCGGCGCGGAGGTGTACACGATCAACCTTGTCGGCCGGCTAACGTTGCGCGAGCTCGGCGTGCTGATGACCGCGATCATGGTCGCCGGACGATCGGGCAGCGCGTTCGCCGCGCAGCTTGGCACCATGAAGCTGACGGAGGAGATCGACGCGATGCGCACCATCGGCGTCTCGCCGATGGAGGCGCTGGTGCTGCCGCGCGTCATCGCCGCCGTCGTGATGATGCCGCTGCTGGCCTTCTACGCATCGATCCTGTCGATCGTCGGCGGCGGGCTGCTCGCGTGGACGACGCTCAACATCCCGCCCGTCACCTTCATCCAGCGCATCCAGGAGGTGGTGCCGATCACCGACCTGTACATCGGCCTCATCAAGGCGCCCGTCTTCGGCGTGATGATCGCGATCATCGGCTGCTACCAGGGCATGCAGGTGGAGGGCGACGCCGAGCAGGTCGGCAGCCGCACGACGTCGGCGGTGGTGCAGTCGATCTTCATGGTGATCGTGCTCGACGCGTTCTTCGCGGTGTTCTTCGAGAAGATCGGCTGGATCTGATGGCGCGCCACGACACCGACCCGGGGCTCGACTTCGACGCCGATCCGATCATCACCGTCCGCGGCCTGCGGAACCATTTCGGCGATCAGGTGGTGCACGACGATCTCGATCTCGACGTCCGGCGCGGCGAGATATTGGGCGTGGTCGGCGGATCGGGCACGGGCAAGTCGGTGCTGATGCGCTCGATCATCGGGCTGCAGCCGCCCGCGGCGGGCCAGGTCCATGTGTTCGGCGAGCCCACGATCGGCCGCAACGCGACGGAGGCGACCGCGGTGCGCAAGCGGTGGGGCGTGCTGTTCCAGGGCGGCGCGCTGTTCTCGACGCTGACGGTCGCCGAGAACGTCGAGGTGCCGTTGCGCGAGTTCTACCCGGACCTCGATCTGGCGCTGATGGCCGAGATCGCGGCCTACAAGGTCGTGATGACCGGGCTGCCGGCGGACGCCGCGCCCAAATATCCCGCCGAGCTGTCGGGCGGCATGAGGAAGCGCGCCGGCCTCGCGCGTGCGCTCGCGCTCGACCCCGAACTGCTGTTCCTCGACGAGCCGACCGCGGGGCTTGATCCGATCGGCGCGGCGGCGTTCGACGAGTTGACCAAGGCGTTGCAGAAGACGCTGGGCCTGACGGTGTTCCTCATCACCCACGATCTCGACTCGCTCTACGCGATCTGCGACCGCGTGGCGGTGCTGGCGGACCACAAGGTGATCGCGGTCGGGACGATCAGCGAGCTGCTCGCGCTGGACCATCCGTGGATCCAGGAGTATTTCCGCGGACCGCGCGGTCGCGCGGCGGCGGCGACGCAGGGACAGGACACGTCCGAGCGGCATGAGATCGAGGCCGACATGGCCGCACCGTCGGATCAATCCCAGGCAGGCAAGGCGGCGAGCTGATGGAAACGCGTTCCAACCATGTGCTCGTCGGCGCGGTGGTGCTGATCCTGCTGGCGCTGCTGGCGCTGTTCACCGTGTGGCTCGCGCGCATCGGCGGCACGCACATGAAGGAATATGACATCTTCTACAAACAGGCCGTCGACGGCCTGGCGAAGGGGTCTCAGGTCACCTATTCGGGCGTCGTCTCGGGGCAGGTGAAGGAGATCCGCATCTTCGATCCGCAGTTCGTGCGCGTGCGCGTCCAGGTGACGGACGACGTGCCGATCCTGCAGGGCACCACCGCGACGATCCAGGGCAGCTTCACCGGCACCAGCACCGTCAGCCTCGACGGCGGCCTCAAGGGTCAGCCGGCGCTGGTCTGCCCGCAGCCGGTCCCCAACCACGATTGCCCCTATGGCGTGCCGGTGATCCCGACCAAGACGGGCGGCCTGGGCGCGATCCTCAACTCGGCGCCGCAGCTCCTCGAGCGGCTGTCGACACTGACGGAGCGGCTGACCGGGCTGTTGACCGACAAGAACCAGGCGTCGATCGCGGGCATCCTCCAGAACACCAACCGGCTGACGAGCGCGCTCGCTGATCGGGCGCCGGAGATCGCGGCGACGCTGGCGCAGACCCGCGTCGCGATCGCGCAGGCCGGCGTCGCGGCCAAGCAGATCGGCGACCTGGCGCAGACCAGCAACGGCCTGCTCGCCAACGACGTGAAGCCGACGATCGCCAACCTGAACGCGACGATCGCGTCGGCGAGGAAGAGCACCGACACCCTCAACGCCGCGCTCGGCGACGCGCGTCCGGGGCTGCAGGCGTTCTCGAAGCAGACGGTGCCCGAGGTCGGGCAGTTGGTGCACGACCTGCGCGAAACCGCGCAGTCGCTCAATTCGATCGCCACCAAGGTGGACCAGCAGGGCGCCAGCTCGCTGATCGGCAGCCCCAAGCTGCCGGACTACAAGCCGGGCAAGAGCGGGGGTAAGGGCAAGTGATGGCCGCGATGAAGACGCTCGTACCGTTGGCGACCACCATGGCGCTCGCCGGCTGCATCAGCTTCGGCGCCAAGCCGCCACCTGTGCTCCTGACGCTGACCAGCACCGCGCAGGTGCCGGTGGGGCAGCAGCAGGTGGCGGCGGTGTCGCCGGGCACCACCGCCTCGACGCTGTCGCTCGGTGGCCAGCCGGTGGCGACCGTCACCAACCAGACGCTCGCGCCCCAGCAGGGTGGCGGCGGCACCGCGTCGATCACTATCCAGGTGCCGACGGTCCCGCAGGAACTCGCCACACCGCGCGTGCCGGTGCAGGCGAGCCCCACCACCGTCGCCTATATCAAGCAAGCGATTTGGGTGGAGCCGCCGGCGCAGGGGTTCCAGCGGGTACTGAGCGACACGATCACCGCGCGCACGGGCCGCATCGTGCTGAGCAGCGCGCAGTCGTACCAGACCGGATCGGCGCAGCTGACGGGTGAGCTGCGCACGTTCGGCATCGACGCCGCCAGCCGATCGGCGGTCGTGGTCTACGACGCCTCCCTGCTCCGCGCGACGGGCGGCGGCATCGTCAAGCAACGCTTCGAGGCGCACGTGCCGGTGGCCAGCATCGATGCGGACGGCGCCGGGCTGGGGCTGAACGCCGCGGCGAACCAGGTTGCGGCTGAGGTAGCGGACTGGGTGGGGCGGTAGGTGGAGGCATGTAGGTGGGGACACGGGAGATTGGTGGCTCGCGTCGCAAGACGCTCCTTTATCTCGCGGTCAGCACAGGCTTTTGGGGCAATTGCGGTTTGGATGGTGCGTAGACCCGACGGGGGCGGCTGGACCGGATGGTTCAGCATTATCTTTTTCGGACTAGGGCTAACCCGAGCGGATGGTAGCCGAACTTAACAGCTACCGTGCGCAAGCGCTCGGTTGTCCTACTCCGCCCGCCTGACCGACAGCGGTACGTCGCACACGTCGACGCCGCCCAGTGCCACCATCGCCTTGGGATGCTCGCGCGCGGCGATCATCGCGGCGAAACGCGGGTTGTCGGCGCTGCGGTATTGCCAGTGCGGGCGGGTGGCGGCGGGGAGGTCGCTGGCAAGGCGGGCGGAGATGATCGAGGTCCGTTCGGCCGTGGTCGCATAGACACCCATCGCCGCGCCGCTTCTCGGCAGGCCGGACAGATATTGCGCGCCGTCGATCACCCGCCCGATGATCGTGTAGTTGCGGTCCAGTCGCCGCGCTGCGCCGCCGAGCGGCATGAACAATTCCGATCCGCTGCCGGTGTCGGGCGCCGCGTCCCGCGCGACGCCGACCGTGCCGTAGCAGTGCGCCAGCCAGCCGCTCCCCGCCGCATCGCCCGCCACAGCCCAGCCGTCGGCGGTGATGCCGGATGCGGCGCTGTAGGCGTCACTTCGCGCGAGGCGCTGGACCGGGTGAAAACCGCCGGTGAGGTCATACTCGGCGGCAGGCGCCTTCACAACGCCGTCCGGCAGCGTTTTATTGGCCGGATCGGTGGGGGCGTCGGCCGGCTGGCCGCCCCATTGCACGACCCAGTTTTCCTGCACCCGATAGACGCTGGTCGCATCCCACCAGTGCGCGAGCGCCAGCCGGCGGATGTTGGCGACATGCTCGGGCGCCTGCGCCGCGGCGAGGCGGATCGTGACGGTGCGGCCGCCCGCCAGCGTCATCACCAGCAGCTCGTCGTCGGGGATGGGTCGCCAGTCGCCGGGCAGAGGATCGGACGGCAGCGGTGCGGCGGCGGCGGCAGGCGCGGCCTGGAGGGCGAGGAGCAATGCGGGGATCATCGCCTGAGGCTCGCATGAACCATGCGTCAGAGGCAACCGCCGTCCTGCTGCGCCGTTGTTGGGTGCGACAAGGAGAATGACCGATGGACGTGTCCACCACCCCCGTAGCCGAGCGGATCGCCCGGACGCTGGCCGGCCAGCGGATCAGCGCAAATGCCGAGGGACGTGAGGAGTCCGCCTCCGCACATGTCGAGGCGGTGTGGAAGGACTATCTGGCGGACGCGGCCGCCGTGCTGAGGACCTTGCGGGAACCCGACCAGGCAATGGCCGCGGCGGGTGACGTTGCGATTTGGGAGCGGATGGTCCTGGCGGCGATCGAGGAGGCGAAGCCGAAGACGGTGGTGCTGTAGCGACCCGCCGTCACCCCAGCGAACGCTGGGGTGACGGCGGGTAGTGGTCCTACCTACGACGCGATCCCAACGTTCGCTGGGATGACGATGGTCAGGCCGTGTCGATGAATACCGCCGGCCGTTTCTCCAGATTTGCCCGCACCGCCTCCGCTTGGTTGGCTGAGCCCAGCAGCGCCACCTGCTCGTCACTTTCCGCCTGCATTATCACGTGGCCGTCCGCGTCGGCGGCGACCGCGAATAGGCGTTTGGCCGCGCGGATCGCGTTGGGATTGTGGCCCGCGATGGTGCGTGCGAGCGCCAGCGCCTCGGCATGCGGATCGTCCGCCACCCTGGTGACGAAACCGTGCGCCAGCGCCTCGCCCGCGTCGAACTCGCGCGCGGTGTAGGTCAGCTCGCGCAGCACGTCGTCACGCGCCAGCGTGCGCCACAGCGCGATGCCGGCCATGTCGGGCACGATGCCCCAGTGCAGCTCCCGGATCGCGAAGCGCGCGCCGGGATGCGCGATCCGGATGTCCGCGCCCGTCATGATCTGGAAGCCGCCGCCGAACGCGACGCCGTGGACGGCGGCGATCACCGGCACCGCCAGCGTGCGCCAGCCCCAGGCGACATGCTGCGGCAGGTTGGCCGGGCCATGGCTGCGCGGGCCGAGCGCGGTGCCCGATCCGCCCGATGCCATGCTCGCCATGTCGAGCCCGGCGCAAAAGGCGCGTCCCTCACCCGACAGGACCACGGCGCGCAGGCCAAGCGTGACGCTGAGCGTCGCGATCGCCCTCGCGATCGCGTCGAACATCGCCGGGTCGAGCGCGTTCATCTTGTCCGGCCGCGATAGCCGGACGTCGGCGATGCCGCCCGCGATGTCGATCGTCACGCGCTGGTCAGTCATTCGACCTCCTCCACCCCACGCATCAATGCCGCGGTGTCAACCGCATCAGCTTCGCCCCGTCGCCGTCGCCCAGCAACAGGATCGAGCCGTCGGGCGCCTGCACTACATCGCGGATGCGGTCGCCCATCGCCCATTGATCGGCGGGCTTGGCCGTGTCGCCGGCGACCGTCACACGGATCAGCGCCTCGTCCGACAGCGCCGCGATGAACGCCGACCCTTGCCATTGCGGGAACAGCGCGCCCGAATAGATCATCATGCCGCCCGGCGAGATGGACGGGTTCCACCACAACTTCGGCGCCTCGAACTCGGGGTGCGTCGGGTGGTCGTTGATCGGGGTGCCGTCGTAATTGTCGCCGTTGGAGACGATCGGCCAGCCATAGTTGCGGCCGGGCAGGATGACGTTGAGCTCGTCGCCGCCCTTGGGGCCCATCTCGACCTCCCACAATCGGCCTTGCCGATCGAACTGGAGGCCGTAGGGATTGCGGTTGCCGCTCGTGAGGATGCCGTCGCGGGTGCCGGGTGCAGGCTGGCCGTCGAGCGTCAGGTGCATGATCTTGCCGAGCTTCTGTGCTGGGTCCTGGGCCGGGGTGAAGCGCTGGCGCTCGCCCGACGACAGGAACAGCGATCGGCCGTCGGGCGCGAAGGCGATCACCGCGCCGAACTGCCCGCCCGGGCCCGCCGAGCCCGATCGCCACAGCACCGCGACGTCGGTCAGCGTCCGCCCGGTCAGAGTCCCGCGCGCCATCGCGAGCTGGCTGCCGGCGCCGGCAGCCTCCGAATAGGTCCAGTAGATGTGGTGGCTGGTCGCGAAATCAGGCGCGGCGATCACGTCCAGTAGCCCGCCCTGGCCGCCCTTCGCCACCGGAGGCACGCCGGAGATCGCTAAGACCGATCCGTCAGTGCCGCGTATCTTCAGCTTCCCCGCCTTTTCCGTCACCATCAGGCGGCCGTCGGGCAGGAAGTTCATCGCGAACGGCTCGTCGAACGTGCCGATCGTCTCGACGGTGAACGGAAGCTGCGCCGACTCGGGCAGGTTGGCGCGGCCGGTGGTGGCGGGCACGTTGCGGTGCGTGGGGTCGGTCGGCGCATCCCTGGGCAGCGATTGGGCCGTGGCGGCGCCGGCAAGCAGGACAAGTGAGAGTAGCGGGATCGATTTGGTCATCATCGCGCAACGTCGGGAAGCACGTCGGGTTGCGATCGCCCCTGGCCGGGGATGATGCTTGCCTAGGATTGTGGCCGAAGCTATAGCGCTGCCACGTTCTCTACATCGTTGCGGTGAAGAGGTCGGAGCCACCCGGTTCCGGCGGCCTACTCGCATGTCGGAAAAGGTGCACGATCTTGGCGGAAGCCTTTGCAAAGGATTGGGCCGCTCTCGAACGGATGATCGCGCCGGAGGCGGAAGCGCTCGGCTTCGCGCTGGTGCGGGTCCGCATGTTCGGCGGCGCGTCCGACCCGACGTTGCAGGTGATGGCGGAACGGCCCGATACGCGTCAGTTGACGATCGACGATTGTTCCGAGCTGTCGCGCCGCATCTCCGACCGGCTCGACGAGGCGGAGGCGGCGGGGCGCGATTTGATCGACGAGGCGTATCGGTTGGAGGTGTCGTCCCCCGGCATCGACCGGCCGCTGACCCGGTTGCAGGATTTTGCCGATTGGGCCGGGCACGAGGCGCGGTTGATGCTTGCCGAGCCGCTCGACGGCCGCAAGCAGTTGACCGGCGACCTGATCGGCGTCGAGGGCGATCTCGTCAGCATCGACGTGCGCAAGCACAAGGTGATGAGCGTCGCCTTCGCCCAGATCGCCGATGCCAAGCTGCTCCTTACCGACCGGCTGATCGCCGCGACCCGGCCGCTCTCGTCGGCGGGAGCCGAGGAGTTCGAGGAGGCGCCCGGCGAAGGCGCGGACGAACACGAACTTGATGCGGCGAACGATGCCGCCGAAGAAGAGGAAACGAACTGATGGCCACCAAAGCCTCTACCGCCGGCTCCACCGGCGCTTCGTCCGGTGTCGCCACCGCCAACCGCGCCGAGCTGATCGCGATCGCCAACTCGGTCGCGACCGAGAAGATGATCGATCGCGCCATCGTGATCGAGGCGATGGAGGACGCAATCCAGCGCGCGGCCAAGAACCGCTATGGCGCCGAGAACGACATCCGCGCCAAGCTCGACGCGCAGACCGGCGACCTGCGGCTGTGGCGCGTCGTCGAGGTCGTCGAGGCGGTCGACGACTATTTCAAGCAGGTGGACGTCGCGCAGGCGGAGAAGCTGCAGCCCGGCGCCGCCGTCGGCGATTACATCGTCGATCCGTTGCCGCCGATCGAGTTCGGCCGCATCCAGGCGCAGGCGTCGAAGCAGATCATCTTCCAGAAGGTCCGCGACGCCGAGCGCGAGCGCCAGTATGAGGAGTTCAAGGATCGGCAGGGCGAGATCATCACCGGCGTCGTCAAGCGCGTCGAGTTCGGTCATGTCGTCGTCGACCTGGGCCGGGCGGAGGGCGTCATCCGCCGCGACGCGCAGATCCCGCGCGAGGTGGTGCGCGTCAACGACCGCATCCGCAGCCTGATCCTGAAGGTGGCGCGCGAGGTGCGGGGCCCGCAGATCTTCCTCAGCCGCGCGCACCCCGATTTCATGAAGAAGCTGTTCGCGCAGGAAGTGCCCGAAATCTACGACGGCATCATCACCATCATGGCTGCTGCTCGTGACCCGGGTTCGCGCGCGAAAATCGGCGTCATCAGCCGCGACTCGTCGATCGATCCGGTCGGCGCCTGCGTCGGCATGAAGGGCAGCCGCGTGCAGGCGGTGGTGCAGGAGATGCAGGGCGAGAAGATCGACATCATCCCCTGGTCGCCCGACACCGCGACCTTCGTCGTCAACGCGCTCCAGCCCGCCAGCGTCAGCCGCGTGCTGATCGACGAGGAGGAGGACCGGATCGAGGTCGTCGTGCCCGACGACCAGCTTTCCCTCGCGATCGGCCGGCGCGGGCAGAACGTACGGCTCGCCAGCCAGCTGACCGGCAAGGCGATCGACATACTGACCGAGGCGGACGCGAGCGAGAAGCGGCAGCGCGAGTTCGTCGAGCGGTCCGAGACGTTCCAGAACGAGCTCGACGTCGACGAGACGCTCGCACAGTTGCTGGTCGCCGAAGGGTTCACCAGCCTGGAAGAGGTCGCCTATGTCGACTTGAACGAGATCGCCGGGATCGAGGGCTTCGACGAGGACCTGGGCAGCGAGTTGCAGGAGCGCGCGGTCGAGGCGCTGGATCGGCGCGAGGCGGCGAACCGCGAGGAGCGCGTGGTGATGGGCGTGTCCGACGACCTCGCGGCGATCCCGCACCTGACCGAGGCGATGCTGGTGACGCTGGGCAAGGCGGGCATCAAGACGCTGGACGACCTCGCCGACCTCGCGACCGACGAGCTGGTCGAGAAGAAGAAGATCGAGCCGCGCCGCCGCAACGAGGATGCGCCAAAGCGTCCCGAGCCCAAGGGTGGCATCCTGTCCGCGTTCGGGCTCAACGACGAGCAGGGCAACGAGATCATCATGGCCGCGCGCGCGCACTGGTTCGAGGATGAGGACGCAGGCGAGGCCGAGGCCGCCACGGGTGACGAAGCGGTTGCCGCCGAGGGCGAGGAGCACGCCTGATGCCGTTCGTCTCGATCCGCATCTCGGGCACCGCCACCCGGGAGCAGAAGGCCGGCATCGTCGCCGACGTGACCGCGTCGCTGGTCGACCGGTTGGGCAAGAACCCCGCCGCCGTGCAGATCGTGATCGAGGAGGTGTCGACCGAGAATTACGGCGCGGCCGGCCAGTTGCTCGTTGATCGGGACGCGGCGAAGGCCGCCGTTCCGCCGCCGCCAGCTGCGCCATCGCCGTCCGCATCGGCTGCGGCGGGCAGCGAACCGGAACTGGCGCTGACGGGGGAGGACGCACATGCGGACCCCTCGCAATGAGACCGACGCGCTAGACGCTCCTGCTGCGCGGGAGGGGAAGTCGGATCCTGTCCGTTCCTGCATCTTGTCGCGCGAGAAGGACGCTCGCGATCACCTCGTGCGGCTCGCGCTCGGGCCGGACGGGCGGGTGTGGCCCGACGTGCGCGCCAAGGCGCCCGGGCGGGGCGCATGGATCGGCGTCACCCGCGCGGCGCTCGAGACGGCGCTCGCCAAGGGGCGCTTGCGCGGCGCGCTGGCTCGCGCGTTCAAGACGGCGGAGTTCGCCATCCCCGACGACCTGCCGGCACAGGTCGCATCGGCACTGGAGCGCGCGACGCTCGACCGGTTGGGGCTGGAGGCCAGGTCCGGCACGCTGCTGAGCGGCTCCGAGCGGATCGAGGCCGCGGCGCGCTCGGGTCGGCTCCATGCGCTGTATCACGCCGCCGACGCGGGCGCGGACGGCAGCCGCAAGCTCGCGCAGGCCTGGCGCGTCGGCGAGGGCGAGGAAGGCAGCGGCCGCCAGGGGGTGGTGATGCCCGTGACGCGTCCCATATTGTCGTTGGCGCTGGGCCGCGAGAATGTGGTACATATCGGTTTGACGGACCGCGCGGCGGCGAAGCGGGTGGGCGACATGCTCGACCGCTGGCTGCACTTCATCGGACCCAGCCCTGACGATCCTTGCGTAACGGCCTCGCAGGGAGCAACGGCGACCGGAACACCCCAGGACACTGGGGCCGGCGCGCAGGTGGGCGCACACCAGGCCGTGAACGCACGAGGAAATTGAGTGAGCGAGACCGACAACGACAAGCCGAAGCTCGGTATGCGCGCGCCACTGGGGCTGCGCCGCACCGTCGAGACCGGCAAGGTGAAGCAGAGCTTCAGCCACGGCCGATCGAACACGGTCGTGGTGGAGGTGAAGCGTCGCCGCGTCGTGGGCCCGCAGGGCGGACCGGCGGACGTCGCCGAGGCGCCTGTCGCGGCACCCGCGCAACCGGCACCCGCCGCTCCCGCGCCGCAGACCGCCGCACCGCGCGCCGACGCCTCGCTGTCCCCGCAGGAGCGGCAGGCGCGTCTGCTGCGGGAGGCGGAAGAGCAGCGGATGAGCGCGCTCGGCGACGCGCGCCAGCGCGAGGGTGCCGAGCGTCAGCGCGCGGTCGAGGACGAGCGGCGTCGCGCCGAGGATCGTGCCCAGGCCGAGGCAGAGGCGCGCGACACGCCGCCGGAGCCGGTCGCGCCCACCCCGGTGGCGGCACCCGAGCCGGCGCCAGTGGCCCCGGTCGTCGAGCCGGTGCAGGTGTCGATCGACGGGCCGCGACCGCGCGGGTTCCGGCCGGTGGTGCGCGAGACTGTGGCGGAGCCTGAGGCCGTCGCCGAGCCGGCAGCCGCGTCCGCTCCGGAGCCTGTCTCCGATCCCGTGGTGGCTGCGACCCCTGCTCCCGTGGCGGCGACGCTCGCACCTCGACCGCGTGTCACGCCGGCCGCTTCGCCCGCGGCTCCGAGCGCCGAGTTGACACTCGACTCTTCGATGCCTGCGCCACGCCGCTTCTCGCCGGTCGCCCGGCCCGAGATCGTCAGGCCGCAGCCAAAGCCGGTGGAGGCACCCGCGCCTGCACCCGTCGCGGCTTCGCCTGCTGCGCCGACCGGCGCCGGATCGCCGTCACGGCCGTTGCCGAGCGGCGTCGCGACGCCGCGCGCCGGCGTTCCCGCCCGGCCGCAGCAACGCGACCGTCGCGGCGACGACCGCCGCCAGTCGGGCAAGCTGACCGTCACTCGCGCGCTCGGCGATGACGGCGCACGCTCGCGCAGCCTCGCCGCGCTCAAGCGCGCACGCGAAAAGGAGCGCCGCGGCGTCGGCGGCGCGCGCGAGGCGCAGGCCAAGCAGGTCCGCGACGTCGTGGTGCCCGAGGCGATCACCGTCCAGGAACTCGCCAATCGCATGGCCGAGAAGGGCGCGGATCTGGTCAAAGCGTTGTTCAAGATGGGCATGCCCGTCACGATCAATAACACGCTCGATCAGGACACGGCCGAGCTGCTCGTCACCGAGTTCGGCCACAACATCACGCGCGTGTCCGACAGCGACATCGACATCGCGACCGACGAGGTCGACGACGCGGTCGAGACGCTGCGTCCGCGGCCGCCGGTCGTCACGATCATGGGCCATGTCGACCACGGCAAGACGTCGCTGCTCGACGCGCTGCGCGGCACCGACGTGGTGCGCGGCGAGGCGGGTGGCATCACCCAGCACATCGGCGCCTATCAGGTCACACTGAAGGACAAGTCGAAGGTCACCTTCCTCGACACGCCGGGTCATGAGGCGTTCACGCAGATGCGCGCACGCGGCGCGGACGTCACCGACATCGTCGTCCTGGTGGTCGCGGCCGACGACGGGCTGATGCCGCAGACGATCGAGGCGATCGCCCACACCAAGGCGGCCGGCGTGCCGATGATCGTCGCGATCAACAAGATCGACAAATACGAGGCCAATGCCCAACGCGTGCGCGAGCGCCTGCTGGAGCAGGAGGTCGTCGTCGAGGAGATGGGCGGCGACGTGCAGGATGTTGAGGTGTCGGCGCTCAAGAAGACCGGCCTCGACGAGCTGGTCGAGAAGATCCAGCTTCAGGCCGAACTGCTCGATCTGGGCGCCAACCCCGATCGTCAGGCGGAGGGCACGGTGATCGAGGCAAAGCTCGACAAGGGTCGCGGCCCAGTCGCGACGGTGCTGGTCAACCGCGGCACGCTGCGGGTCGGCGACGTGTTCGTGATCGGTGCCGAGTCCGGCAAGGTCCGTGCGCTGGTCGACGACAAGGGTCGCCAGGTGAAGGAGGCGGGTCCGTCGATGCCGGTCGAGGTGCTCGGACTGTCGGGCGTGCCGGCGGCGGGCGATCCGCTGCAGGTGGTCGACAACGAGGCCCGCGCGCGCGAAGTGGCGGAGTATCGCCAGTCGGTGCTGACCCAGAAGCGCACCACGTCGGCGCCGGCCAGCCTCGATTCGATGTTCTCCGCGATGCGCGAGAAGCAGGCGATCGAATATCCGCTGGTCGTCAAGGCGGACACGCAAGGGACGGTCGAGGCGATCGTCGGCGCGATCAACAAGATCTCGACCGACCTCATCAAGGCGCGGATCCTCTACTCGGGCGTCGGCGGCATCACCGAGAGCGACGTGACGCTGGCGGGTGCGAGCGGGGCGCCGATCATCGGCTTCAACGTCCGCGCCAATGCCAAGGCGCGCGAGATCGCCGAGCGTCAGAAGGTCGCGCTGAAATATCACGACGTGATCTATGACCTGACGGACGAGGTGCGCGCCGGCATGGCGGGCGAGCTTGGGCCCGAGGCGTTCGAGACGGTCGTCGGCCGGGCGGAAATCCGCGAGGTCTTCTCTGCGGGCAAGACGGGCCGCGCGGCCGGTCTGCTGGTGGTTGAGGGCAATATCCGCAAGGCGCTGAAAGCACGCATCACGCGCAACGACGTCATCATCTACCAGGGCGAGATCGCGTCGCTCCGGCGGTTCAAGGACGATGTCGCCGAAGTCCGGGCAGGCCTGGAGTGCGGCGTGACGTTCACGCAGAACTTCACCGACATCAAGTCCGGCGACTACCTGGAGACGTACGAGGTCGAACTGCGTGAGCGGACGCTCTGATCTCCTCCCCCCTCCCGCGCGCGGGAGGGGGGAGCAATGAACAAGGACCCCCAGGAACGCTCCGTCCGCCTGCTCCGCGTGGGCGAGCAGATGCGGCATGCGCTGTCCGAAATCCTCGCGCGCGGCGATGTGCATGACGACACGCTCGCCAAGCATCTCGTGTCGGTGACGGAGGTGCGCATGTCGCCCGACCTGCGTCACGCGACCGTGTTCGTGAAGCCGTTGCTGGGGCAGGACGAGGAGGCGGTGCTGAAGGCGCTGCGCACCAACACCGCGTACCTGCAACGCGAGGTCGCGCATCGCGTGCAGATGAAATATGCAGCGAAGCTCAAGTTCCTGGCCGACGAGAGCTTCGACGAAGGCGCGCATGTCGACGCGCTGTTGCGCGCGCCGCAGGTTGCGCAGGACCTTGGCAGCGAGCAAGACACCTCCTCTTAACGGGATCGCGCCTATCGCTGCGGCAGTGCGGGCGGAGGAACGATGCGGTCTTTTGTGATAGCAGCGATGGCGATCGCGGTCTGGACCGGTTGGGCGCTGGGCGGCGGCAGGCGTCCCGCGCCGGCGCCGCTCGGGGCGACCGTGCTCGGTGCCACCACCGGGAGCTGGCAGACGCCGCACGCGACCGGCGGAACGCTCGTCCTTCCGGCGGGCTGGCAGGGACATTATTTTGTCAACGGCGACGTCGCTGGCACACCGGTCCGCTTTCTGGTCGATACGGGCGCGAGCACCGTGTCGTTGAGCCGTGAACAGGCGCGCGCGGTTGGCGTCGACGTCGACCACCTGACCTTCGATCAGCGAATGGGTACCGCATCGGGGACGGCGCAGGGCGCGCTGGTGACCTTGCCCCGACTGCGCATCGGCGATATCCAGATGCTCGACGTACAGGCGGTCGTGATCGACTCTCCCAACGAGATCGCCTTGCTCGGCCAGAGCTTCCTCGGGCGGCTCGACAAGGTGTCGATCGAGGGCGAGCAGATGACGTTGACCAAGCGCTGACGTCGGTTCGGGGTTCGTCGGGGCGACCCGATGCGGGTGTCGGCAGCGCCACGAAGCGGACCCTTGCGCGATGGCCAAGCTGTACTTCTACTATGCGTCGATGAACGCGGGCAAATCGACCAACCTGCTCCAGGCGGACTTCAACTATCGCGAGCGGGGTATGCGGACGCTGCTGTTCACCGCCGCGGTGGACGATCGGTTCGCGGCGGGCACGATCGCCTCGCGCATCGGCCTGACCGCGCCGGCGACGCCGTTCGACGCGGACACCGACATCCTGGGCTGCATCGAGCGTGAGCTGGCCGCGGGCCCCATCGCGTGCGTGATGGTGGACGAGGCGCAGTTCCTGACGCACGCGCAGGTCGCCGGGCTTGCCCGGACCTGCGACGTGCTCGACGTGCCGGTGCTCGCCTATGGCCTGCGCACCGACTTTCGCGGCGCGTTGTTCGAGGGCTCGGGCCGGCTGCTCGCGCTCGCCGACGAGCTGGTGGAGATCAAGTCGGTCTGCGGCTGCGGGCGGAAGGCGAGCATGAACCTGCGCGTCGACGCGGACGGCGGGCCGATCGCCGAAGGCGCGCAGACCGACATCGGCGGCAACGATCGCTACGTCGCGCTGTGCCGGAGGCACTTCTCCGAAGTGATGGGCCGCCGCCATTTCGCCGAGGCGCTCGGCTGACTATATCCGGACGATGGACAACAATCTGATCTACCGCGCGGCGGTGGCGATCGTGCCGCTCGTGATCGCGATCGTCTTCCACGAGGTGGCGCACGGCTGGGCGGCGCGCGCGCTCGGCGATCCGACCGCACATGAGCAGCGGCGGTTGAGCTTCAATCCGCTGCGCCATGTCGATCCGGTGGGGACGATCGTGGTGCCTCTCGGGCTGGCGCTCGCGGGCGCGCCGGTGTTCGGATGGGCCAAGCCCGTGCCCGTCGACGCGCGTCGGCTGCGCGAGCCGCGGACGGGGATGATGCTCGTCGCGCTCGCGGGGCCGGGGATGAACCTGGCGCTGGCACTGGTGGCGTCCGTGCTGCTGGGCGCGCTCGCCGGGTCCGGCGGACCGACGATCGCGAACGGCTTCGTCGGGCAGATGCTGATCGAGTTCATCCTGGTCAACGTCTTCCTGGCGCTGTTCAACCTGCTGCCGATCCCGCCGTTCGACGGCAGCCATGTGCTGGAGGGGCTTCTGCCGCGGCCGCTGGCGGTGCGCTACGAGCGGCTGCGGGGCCTCGGGTTCGCGCTCGTCATCGTGCTGGTGGTCGTGCTGCCGATGGTCGCTCCGAACGCCAACATCGTCGCGCGGGTCGTGCTGCCGCCGGCGCAGTGGCTCGCGGGGCGGTTCTTCGCGGTGGCGCACGCGGTTGCATGACGGGCCGGCGCTGAACGGCTGGCTGGTGCTCGACAAGCCGTCGGGCCTCGGCTCGACCCAAGGCGTGAGCGCGGTCAAGCGCACGCTGCGGGAAGGCGGCTATGCCAAGGTGAAGGTCGGCCATGGCGGCACGCTCGATCCGTTGGCATCGGGCGTTCTGCCGATCGCGCTGGGCGAAGCGACGAAGCTCGCGGGGCGGTTGCTGGACGGCGACAAGGTCTATGAGTTCACGATCGCGTTCGGAACGCAAACCGACACGCTGGACCTGGAAGGACAGGTGATCGCGACGAGCGACGTCCGGCCGTTGCTGGCTGAGGTGAAAGCCGTGCTGCCGCGCTTCACCGGTCCCGTCGACCAGGTGCCGCCGGCGTTCTCCGCGCTGAAGGTGGATGGCGAGCGGGCGTACGATCTCGCGCGGGCGGGTGAGGCGGTGACGTTGGCGAGCCGGCGCGTGACGGTTCATTCGCTCCTCCGATCCTCCCCGAGCTTGCTCGGGGAGGGGGACCGCTCGCCGACAGCGAAGGGCGGAGGGGCCAGACTGGACGGGTCGCTGACGAGGTGCCCCTCCACCATCGGCTGCGCCGATGGTCCCCCTCCCCGAGACGAGCTCGGAGAGGATCAATTGACCCTCACCGCCCATGTGTCCAAAGGCACCTACATCCGCAGCCTTGCCCGCGACATCGCGCTCGCGCTCGGCACCGTCGGGCACGTCACCTATCTGCGCCGCACCAGAGCCGGGCCGTTCGACCTGTCCCAAGCGATATCGCTGGACAGGTTGGCGGAACTCGGGCAGGCGCGCACCCTTGAACAGTCACTCCTGCCGTTGAGGGCGGGGCTGGACGACATCCCGGCTCTTCCCCTCGCCCCCGAACAGGCAGGGGCGCTCCGCCAGGGGCGCGTTCTGATCGGGACCGGCGCCGCCGATGGTGCGACCCTTGCCACGCTCGACGACGTCCCCGTGGCGCTGGTCGAGTGTTCCGGCGGAGAGGTTCGCGTCGTGCGGGGCTTCAACCTGTAACGCGATGTCGAGGACGAACGAATGACGATCACTGCCGAGCGCAAGGGCGAACTCATCAAGGAACATGGCCGCGTCGAAGGCGATACCGGCTCCCCCGAGGTGCAGGTCGCGATCCTGACGGAGCGCATCCGCAACCTGACCGATCATTTCAAAGGCCACGCCAAGGACAATCATTCGCGCCGCGGGCTGCTGATGATGGTCAACAAGCGCCGCTCGCTGCTGGATTACCTTCGCAAGACGGAAGGCCAGCGTTACCTCGATCTCATCGCGAAGCTCGGGCTCCGCAAGTAATACCAAGGGCGGCTTTCGGGTCGCCCTTGTCGCATCCGGGACGGGGCGCAATCCGGCGTCTCGCACCCACCCTCATTCCGTTCGCCTGAACGGGATGTGGAACGAAGAGCCCACGAAGGGTTCGCATCGAAGGCCCCCGCCGCGATTGGCGCGCCGGGTGTGAAGGAAATCTAATGTTCGATACCAAGAAGGTCAGCATCGCGTGGGGCAACCAGACCCTGACGCTCGAGACGGGCCGGGTTGCCCGCCAGGCCGACGGCGCGGTGCTCGCGACGCTCGGCGAGACGGTCGTGCTGTGCGCCGTTACCGCCGCCAAGACGGTAAAGGAGGGGCAGGACTTCTTCCCGCTCACCGTCCATTACCAGGAGAAGTTCTCCTCCAGCGGCCGCATCCCCGGCGGCTTCTTCAAGCGCGAGCGCGGCGCGACCGAGCGCGAGACGCTCGTCAGCCGCCTGATCGATCGCCCGCTCCGGCCGCTCTTTCCGGATGGGTTTTATAACGAAATCAACTGCATAGCTCAGGTCATGAGCTACGACGGCGAGAACGAGCCTGATCTGCTGGCGATGATCGCGGCGTCGGCGGCGATGACGCTGTCGGGTGTGCCGTTCATGGGCCCGATCGGCGCCGCGCGGGTCGGCTACAAGGACGGCGAGTATCAGCTCAACCCGTCGGACGTGCAGGTGAAGGAGGGCGAGCTCGACCTGATCGTCGCCGCCACCCACGACGCGGTCATGATGGTCGAGTCGGAAGCCAAGGAGCTGTCCGAGGACGTGATGCTCGGCGCGGTCATGTTCGCGCACAAGGCATCGCAGGACGTGATCAACGCGATCATCAAGCTCGCCGAGCAGGCCGCCAAGGAGCCGTGGGAGCTGAAGGCCGGCGCCGACCTCGCCGCCAACAAGACCAAGCTCAAGGAGCTGATCGGCGCCGACATGGCCGCCGCCTACAAGCTGACCGACAAGCAGGCGCGCCAGACCGCGATCGGCGCCGCCCGCACCAAGGCGCGCGAGGCGTTCGAGGACCTGAAGCACGCCAACCCGGCCGAGTATCTCGGCACGCTCAAGCTGGTGAAGAAGGTCGAGGCGGAGATCGTCCGCGGCCAGATCCTGAACGACGGCGTCCGCATCGACGGCCGCGACACCAGGACGGTGCGCCCGATCGACGCGATGGTGCATTTCCTGCCGCGCGCGCACGGATCGGCGCTGTTCACCCGCGGCGAGACGCAGACGATCGCCACCACGACGCTCGGCACGCGCGACGCCGAGCAGATGATCGACGGGCTGAACGGGCTGAATTACCAGCACTTCATGCTGCACTACAACTTCCCGCCATACTCGGTCGGTGAGGTCGGCCGCTTCGGGGCGCCCAGCCGCCGCGACATCGGCCACGGCAAGCTCGCCTGGCGCGCGCTCCATGCGGTGCTGCCGACGAAGGAGGAGTTCCCCTACACGATCCGCGTCACGTCCGACATCACGGAAAGCAACGGCTCGTCGTCGATGGCGACCGTCTGCGGCGGCTCGCTGAGCCTGATGGACGCGGGCGTGCCGATCAAGCGGCCGGTCAGCGGCATCGCGATGGGGCTGATCCTGGAAGGCGACAAGTTCGCCGTGCTCAGCGACATCTTGGGCGACGAGGATCACCTGGGCGACATGGACTTCAAGGTCGCCGGCACGTCGGAGGGCATCACCAGCCTTCAGATGGACATCAAGATCGCCGGCATCACCGAGGAGATCATGAAGGTCGCGCTGGCACAGGCCAACGAGGGCCGCGCGCATATCTTGGGCGAGATGGCCAAGGCGCTGGGCGAGACCCGCACCGAGCTGTCGGCGCACGCGCCGCGGATCGAGAGCTTCACGATCGACAAGTCGAAGATCCGCGAAGTGATCGGCACGGGCGGCAAGGTGATCCGCGAGATCGTCGCCACGACAGGCGCCAAGGTCGACATTGACGACGAGGGCGTCATCAAGGTCTCGTCCTCCGACCCCGCGCAGATCGATGCGGCGATCGCGTGGATCAAGGGGCTGGTCGAGGAGGCCGAGGTCGGCAAGGTCTATGACGGCAAGGTCGTCAACCTGGTCGATTTCGGCGCGTTCGTGAACTTCATGGGCGGCAAGGACGGGCTCGTCCACGTCTCCGAGATGCGCAACGAGCGCGTCGAGAAGGTGTCGGACGTTGTCTCCGAGGGCCAGGCCGTGAAGGTGAAGGTCCTCGAGATCGATCCGCGCGGCAAGGTGCGCCTGTCGATGCGCGTCGTCGATCAGGAGACCGGCGCCGAGCTGGAGGATACCCGCCCGGCACGCGAGCCCAGGAGCGATCGGGGCGAAGGTGGCGGCGGCGACCGCGGCCCGCGCGGTCCGCGTCGTGACGGCGGCGGCGGTGATCGTGGTGGCGATCGTGGCCCGCGCGGCGAAGGCGGCGGCGATCGTGGTCCCCGCCGTGATGGTGGGGGGCCCCGGCGTGACGGCGACGGCGGCCGAGGCCCGCGTCGTGACGGCGGCGGTGAGCGTGGTGGCGATCGTGGCCCGCGCCGCGAAGGCAGCGCCGACGCCCCGGCACCCGAGTTCGCCCCGGCGTTCCTGACGGGCGATCGCGACTGAGCGACGGCTGCTTTAGCGCAAACGAAGAAGGGCTCGGCAGGCGACTGCCGGGCCCTTTTTCTGTGCGGAGGTCTCAAAGTGATCTTGAGCGGTCGGCCAGCTTTCAGGGGCCAGTGATGAGAGCTGCCGCCGCACAGAGTCGAGGCGTTCTCGAAAAGGATGGTTTTTCGGGAAGGCGGGAACACCGCCGTCTTTTGCTCAGCTCTCATCCCCGAGAGCTCCCTGCTCGAATCCGCTGACAACGGCCGCGCCGACGTGCTCACACTAATACGCAGTCTGCTTGCAATCGAACGCTTCTACTCGCCAACGGCGTCGTCGGCTCGCATTGCGTGCAACCGTCCACGGCGGAAACCTGAACACTCGTGCCAGCGTTATTTCTCCTTGAAGAGAAGAATGAGGATAGCGGATGAGCGATCTGGTTCTAGTCACGGGTGCCACAGGCAAGGTCGGTCGGCGCTTGGCTGCTCGTTTACGCATGGAAGGCGTCGGTTATCGCGCTTCATCGCGTAACTCCGACCCTCCATTCGACTGGACCAACCGGGACACCTGGAGCGCCGTGCTCGACGGTGTTAGCTCGATCTACCTGATCGCGCCCCCAATAATAAGTGATCCGTCTGCGCTAATGCTCGACCTCATACGCTTGGCGCTGTCGAAAGATGTCCAACGTTTGGTGCTGCAAAGCGCCGCGCCCCTTCCTCTCGGAGCGCCAGGGCTTGGGCAGGTGCACGGGTGGCTAAGCCAGCATTCGACTGATTGGGCCGTCCTCCGCCCCAACTGGATGATGCAGAACTTCAGCGAAGGTCCGTTCGCAACATTATCCGCGACGAGAACGCGATATACTCCGCTACGGGAGAAGGCCGTGTTGCGTTCGTCAGCGCCGACGACGTGGCCGCATCGGCTTTCGCGGCACTGACGATGCCCACCGCGCTGAACAGCGATTTCATTCTGACAAGCGATGACCCAATTACCTACGACCAGGTCGCTGAAGTGATCAGCGCCGTTTGCGGCCGGAAGATCCTGCATCACCGGTTGACCAAGGAAGCGCTGGCAGACCGCTACCACGACGCCGGTATGCCCGAGCCACAATCGCAGCGTCTCGCGAGCATGGATCAGGCAATCGCCGACGGTGCCGGAGACCAAACAACGGTTGCCGTCAAAGCGCTTACAGGCAAGTCCGCTATTTCTTTTCCGACTTTTGCGAATGCTGGCCGCAAGGTCTGGGACTTACCTTAAGCCGGAGCCAGGGTCTGAGTAGCAACGGAACAGAAACCCTACATAAGGCCGCTCGGGCCTTACGTGAGCCTTGAACAAACCCCGGGAGCTGTTGAAAAAGGCCCTACGCGTCCCCAGCCCCGCCTGTATCGAAAGCGATCGAGAACCGGGAATTGCAGGATCACGCAGCGCGGGCGTCCCAAGCTGCCTGATCCTGCAATAGGGCTGAGCGTCACGGAAAGGGACGCCTTCTCAAAACCTGTTCCCGATTGCGCTTTCCCGAAACGACCGATCGGACATGGAAAACTTAGGAACGCGGCCGACGGTTCGGATGGCGTGTTTCGGGGTCGTGCGCTGGTCGATCGAACGATCGAGACCGGACGCGTTCGATCCGACCGCTCTTAAGCCTGTCCTACACGCACTCGGTCGAAGTACTGGAACATCCCAGGAACGATAAGGGGAGCGAATCCATGTCGGCGAAGACGAGTGCGGCGCGGCGGCGGGCGTTCTTTGCCGCGCTCGCGGCGACGGGGAACCAGACGCTGGCGGCGGAGCGGGCGAAGGTGTCGCGGTCGTGGGTGTCCCTTCATCAGTCGACCGACCCTGCGTTCCGGGCCGAAATGGAAGCGGCGGTGCTGGCGGCCAAGGCGCGGCTGGACGAGGCCGCCACCGTGAAGCCGGCGCTCCGCTGGCGCGATCAGGACGGCGAGGAACTGGCGGTCCGGGGCTCGCGGGGGCGCTGGACGCAGGTGGCGCGGGCACGGCTGAAGCAGTGGACGCCGCGGGTCGAGGCGCATTTCCTGGCCGCGCTGCGCGAGACCTGCAACGTGAAGGCGGCGTGCAAGGAGGTCGGGCTCACGCAGCAATCGGCCTATGGCCACCGCAAGCGCTGGGTGGAGTTCGCGCGCGCCTGGGACGTGGCGATCGAGGACGGCTACGACCGACTGTCGATCGCGCTCGTCGCGTCGGCGGGCGCGATGCTGGGCGACACCTGCTTCGTGCCCGATGTCGCCCTGGGGCCGATCAGCGTCGATCAGGCGATCCAGATGCTCTGGCTCCACCGGCCGCGCGTGTGCGGGATCGGGAACCCGCCCGGGCGCGTCGCGAAGGAGCCGACGATGGACGAGGTGCGGAAGCTCGTGCTGCGCAAGGTGGCGATCTTCGAGCGGGCGCAGGCGTGCGAGCGGCGAATGAAGGGGGAGGGGTAGGTCGATATTAGTTATCCTCCCCCGCCAGGGGGAGGTGGCGCCGAAGGCGACGGAGGGGGAGGACTCACAAACGTCTGGGCTTCCTCCCCCTCCGTCCGGCTTACGCCGGCCACCTCCCCCTTGCGGGGGAGGATAGGAGTAGGCGCTGAGCATATGGACCTGCGCCTCGCACGCGCGCTCCAGGAAACAGAGGCGCAGGAAACAGCTCGCGACGCTGTCGCGACCGTAGCTCCTACATCCCTGCATGCGCCGGACCTGCTATGCCATGCCGAGCCGCTCGTGGCGTTTCCGGCTGGCGTCATGGCATGCGCGGTCGCGCGGCGGCTGACGATCCTCGACGGACGCAGCTTTGCCGATTGCATCGCCGCGGAAGATCGGGTGGCGCTGCGCCGGAGTGATCGTCGTCATCGTACCGCCCACCAGAGCAGCAGGATGTTGAAGAGGAGGAGCGGCAGCGCCGTCGCTACCTGCGCGCGGATGACGCCGTAGCGATCACGCAGGTCGAGCAGCGCGGCAGGGACGATGTTGTAGTTCGCCGCCATCGGCGTGAGCAGCGTGCCGCAATATCCCGCGAGCATCCCGAGTGCCGCAACCGGCGCGGGGTCGCCGCCGTGCCGGTGGACGAGCACCGGAATGCCGACTGCCGCCATCATCACCGGGAAGGCGGCGAACGCATTGCCCATGACGATCGTGAACAGCGCCATGCCGAGACCATAGGCGATCGTCGCGCCGAGCACACTGTCAACGGGGATCGCCGTGCCCATCAGCTCGCCGACGACCTTGCCGACGCCCGCCAGCGCGAACACCGCGCCGAGGCTGGCTAGGAGCTGCGGCATGATCGCGGCCCAGCCGACCTCGTCGAGCAGCCGGCGTCCCGCGCGGAGCCCCGCAAGGGGTGGAGGACGAAGGACGAAGTGGCAGAGCGCGAGCGCGAGCAGTGCGCCTGCGGCCAGCGCGACGAGCGTCGCCTGTCCCGGATCGACCAGCGCGGGCAGCTGCTTGAAGAGGAGGGTGCCGCCGAGCGCCGCGGCGGGGACGACGAGCGCGAGGGCGAGAAGCGGTCCGGCCGGCACGGTCTGCTCGGCCGGCTCGCCCCGACGCATCCTGCCGGAGGTGGCGGTGCCGACGAGCGCGAGCACGAGGACGCCGTTGCCGAGGTCGCCGATCCGGTCCCCTGCGAAGAACGAGGTGGCGAGCAGCGTATGGAAGAGCGCGTTGACCCAGCGCCGATCAACGGCTCCGAGCAGCGCGCAGGCGGCGAAGAAGGTCCCTGCGACGAGGTAGACGAAGCCCAGCCCGATCACGGCTTCCGCCGCCGCTCGAGCCGGCGGTCCAGCAGCCAGAGCCGGGTACCATGGATCAGGAAGGCAGCGATCGCGGTCGGGATCGCCCATATCGACAGGTGAGATGGCTCGATGCGGATCCCATAGCCGTCGAGCACGCCCTTCATCAGCAGGATCGATCCGATCGCGATGAAGATGTCCTCGCCGAAGAAGAAGCCGATGTTGTCGGTCGCGGCGGCAAGCGCGCGGATCTCCTCGGCGTCGACGCCGTCCTGCCGCTCCGCCGCAGCCTCCGCCATCGGGGCGAGTAGGGGGCGGACGGTCTGCGGGTGACCGGCCACCGCCGTCAGGCCGAGCGCCGCGGAGAGTTGGCGCAAGAGCAGGTAACCGGCGAGCAGCCGGCCGACGGTCAACCCGTTCAGCCCCAAGACGAGCGACCGTGCGCGCGCCTGCAACCCTCCGCGTTCCAGCAGACCGATGACGGGCAGCACCATGTAAATGGCGGTGACGTAGCGCGTCTCGTTGAACGCGTGTCCGAACCGCGCGAGCACGACCAGCGGATCGAGTCCGGCGGCAAGGCCGGTGACAAGCGCCGCGACCAGGATGACGAGCAGCGGATTGAAGCGCAGCAGGAAGCCAAGCGCGATCACCGCGATGCCCGAAAGGACGAGCATCAGCGCGCGCTGCCGTAGCCGCCGCCACCTGGCGTCTCGATCACGAAGACGTCGCCCGGCATCATGTCGGCCGACGCGACCGCGCCGAGCATCTCGACGCGGCCATCGGCTCGCTCGACGCGGTTCGCACCCACCGCACCGTCGTCGCCACCCGCGAGACCGAAGGGCGCGACCGCACGGTGGTTCGACAGGGTGTTGGCGCGCATCGGCTGGAGGAAGCGCAGGCGGCGGATCGCGCCGTCGCCGCCGGTCCACGCGCCCGCGCCCCCCGAGCCGCGCCGGATCGAGAACTCCTCGAGCAGGACCGGAAAGCGCGTCTCGAGCACCTCGGGGTCGGTCAGGCGGCTGTTGGTCATGTGCGTCTGCACCGCGCTCGCGCCCGCGAAACCCGGGCCTGCGCCCGCGCCGCCGGCGATCGTCTCGTAATATTGGCGCGCGTCGTCGCCGAAGGTGAAGTTGTTCATCGTTCCCTGGCTTGCCGCCATCGTGCCCAGAGCTCCCATCAGCGCATCGGTGACGACCTGGCTGGTCTCCACATTGCCTGCGACGACCGCGGCGGGGAAGCGCGGGTTGAGCATCGATCCTTCGGGCACGATCAGCGTCACGGGACGCAGGAAGCCGTCGTTGAGCGGCACGTCCTCGTCCACCAGCGTGCGCAAGGTGTAGAGGACCGCCGCGCGGGTCACGGCCAGCGGCGCGTTGGTGTTGCCCGGCCGCTGCTCGCTGGTGCCGGTAAAGTCGACGGTCAGCGCGCCCGCATCGTGATCGACGCCGATCGCAACGCGAACCACCGCGCCGTCGTCGGTGGCATAGGCGAACGCTCCGTCGGCGAGGTCGCGGATGACCCGCCTTGCCAGCGTCTCCGCATGCGCCTGAACGTGCTCCATATAGGCGGCGACGACCGCCAGCCCCTGTTCGCCGACGAGGCGGTCGAGCCCGGCGGCGCCACGCCGGCAGGCGGCGAGTTGCGCGGCGAGGTCGGCCATGTTCTGATCGACGTTGCGCGCCGGGTACGGCCCGCCCCCGAACAGCGCGCGCAATTCGGCGTCGCGCAGTCGCCCCTCGGCCACGACCAGCACGTCTTCCAGCATCACGCCCTCGTCGTGGATGCTGCGGCTGTCGGCGGGCATCGATCCGGGGCTGATGCCGCCCACGTCGGCGTGATGGCCACGCGCGGCGACGTAGAAGGCGGGAACGTCCCCGCCGGCGAACACGGGCTGGACGACCGTGATGTCGGGCAGATGGGTGCCGCCGCGATAGGGATCGTTGAGCGCATAGGCATCGCCCGGCCGCATCCCGCGCCCGTCCGCCGAGCGACTGGCGATCAGGTGGCGAACGCAGTCGCCCATCGAGCCCAGGTGAACCGGGATATGTGGCGCGTTGGCGACGAGGTGGCCGGCAGCGTCGAAGATCGCGCAGGAGAAGTCCAGCCGCTCGCGGATGTTGACCGAAGCGGCGCTGCGCTGGAGCGCGGAGCCCATCTCCTCGGCCAGCCCCATGAAGAGGCCGGCGAAGATCGCAAGGCGCACAGGATCGACCGATGCGTCGACCGAGGCGTCGGCAGCCCCGGGCGCGGCGCGGGGCGCCGTTCGGGTAAGCCGCAGCGTGCCGTCGTCGAGAACCGCCGCCGACCAGTCCGGCTCCACCGCCGTGGTCGACGTCTCGTCGACGATCAGCGCCGGACCGGCGACGACGGCTCCCGCGGCGAGGGCCTCGCGGCGGTGGAGCATCGCGCGGTGGCGGGCGCCGGCCATCGCGACCTCGACCGGCTCGGGTGCGGCGCCGCCACCGGGTGCGGCGCGTATCGTCAGCGGGGCGGTGGGAAGGATCGCCTCGACCTGAAGCCGTTCGACGACCAGCGCGTCGTCGCTGTCGAAGCCGAAGCGGTCGCGGTGCGCGGCGGCGAACGCGGCGGCCATCTCGGCAGGATCGCCGACGTCGACGTCGATGCCCTGGTCGGTGCGGGCGTAGCGGAGCGTCGCGGTCGCCTCGACGACGGCTTCGGCTCCCGCCCCGGCGTCACCGAGATCCTGCCGCACCTCCGCATCCAGGTCCGCGAGAGCGCCGCGCCAGGCATCGCGGTCGAGCGGTGCGTCGACCGTGCGCTGACGCACGGCGCGGCGATCGGCGAGCGCGATGCCCCAGGCGGAGAGGACCCCGGCCAGCGGGTGGACGAGCACTTCGGTCATCCCCAGTGCGTCGGCGACGAGGCAGGCGTGCTGCCCGCCCGCGCCCCCGAAGCTCATCAACGCGTAGGTCGAGGGATCATGGCCGCGCGCCACCGACACCGCCTTGATCGCGTTGGCCATGCTTGCGACGGCGATCGCGACCAGCCCCTCGGCGACGGCGAGCGGGTCGGGACGCGTGCCGGTCGCCGCCGCCACCTCGCCCAGGATCGCGTCGAGCCGCGCCTGCGCGGCGTCGGGATCGAGCGGCTGGTCACGCTCCGGCCCGAAGACCCTTGGAAAGTGGCCGGGGACGATCTTGCCGAGCAGCAGGTTGCAGTCGGTCACCGTCAACGGCCCGCCGCGTCGATAGCAGGCCGGGCCGGGATCGGCGCCCGCCGACTCGGGGCCAACCACGAACCGCCCGCCGTCGAAGCGGCAGATCGAACCGCCACCCGCTGCCACCGTGTCGATCCGGAGCATCGGCGCCGACACGCGCACGCCGCCGATCACCGCCTCCTGCCGCCGCTCGAACCCGCCCGCCCATAGCGACACATCGGTCGACGTGCCGCCCATGTCGAAGCCGATGACGCGCCCGACGCCCGCCCCCGCGGCGGCGGCGGCCATTCCGACGATCCCGCCCGCGGGTCCGGACAGGAGCGCGTCCTTGCCGCTGATGGTGCGTGCCTCGGCGAGCCCGCCCGACGACTGCATGAAGAGCGGTGCGCCGCCGAACGCCGCCTCGAGCCCGTCGACGTAGCGGCGCAGTACCGGCGACAGATAGGCGTCCGCCGCCGTCGTGTCGCCGCGTGCCACCAGCCGGACGAGCGGCGAGACGCGATGGCTGGCCGAGACCTGGGTGAACCCGACGCGCGCCGCGAGGTCGGCAAGCGCCTCCTCGTGCGCCCGGTGGCGCCAGCCGTGCATCAGCACGATCGCGATGCTGCGCAGCCCGGCGTCGAACGCCGTGCGGAAGTCCGCTTCCGCGCCTGTCAGGTCGAGATCGCGGATCACCCGCCCGTCGACGTCGACTCGTTCGTCGATCTCGACTGTGCGCTCGGCAAGCATCGGCGCCTTGCGGATGTCGCGTGCGAAGATGTCTGGCCGGTCCTGGTAGCCGATCGCGAGCGCATCGCCAAAGCCGCGCGTGATCGCCAGCAACGTCCGCTCGCCGCGTCGCTCCAGCAGCGCGTTGGTCGCGACCGTGGTGCCGATCCGTACGTCGACCGGCGGAAACGGACCTGCGGTGGTGCCGATCAGCCGCCGCACCGCCTCGACCGCGGCGTCGTCGTAACGTCCGGGATCGACCGAAAGCAGCTTCTCGATGGCGACCGAGCCATCCGCGCGCTCCGCCACGACGTCGGTGAACGTGCCGCCCCGATCGATCGCGATACGACGAAGCGGCGAGGGGCGGTCAACCGGTGCATCCATGCGCGGCGTATCGCAGCGGCCACCGTGGTTGTCGATGAAGGTCGATCCGCCATCTCACGCGCTCCTGGCCCCTGCTGTGTCCCGCTGCTCCCGGCCGCACTCCGGCAAGGCCAAGCGCGTCTCGCGGACCCAGGCGCCGGCTATGCGCAGCTCGAAGAAGCGCAAAGCACAGGCAATCGAGGACTTGAAACGGCGGCTGACGATCCGGCCGAGCCTTCCCGCGATTGTCGGACCTCCCTCGGCGAATGCCGCGACACATTGTTTCGCCTGGATGGCCCGATGACTGCGATGCCGCTGGCGCCACGCTGCGGTGCGTCATAACGTCGTCGCGATGCGGATCGCCATCATCGATACCAGCCGGACGCGCGCCGCGATGATCTGCGACGGGCTGTGCGACGCCGGGCTGGAGGATATCGTCCTGATCGAGGGGGTCGGCGGCCTGGTCGCGCAGATCGAGGCGGTAGCGCCCGAAGTCGTCCTCATCAATCTGGAGAACCCCGGCCGTGACGTGCTGGAGGAGTTCTTCGTCGTCTCGCGCGCGCTCGCTCGGCCGATCGCGATGTTCATCGACCAGAGCGGCGCCGCCTCGACCGCCGCCGCTGTCGATGCGGGCGTCTCCGCCTATGTGGTCGACGGGTTGCAGCGCCACCGGATCGCGCCGGTCGTCGATCTCGCGGTGCAGCGGTTCCGGGCGTTCGCGAAGCTGCAGGGCGAGCTGAAGGAGGCGCGCGACGCGTTGGCCGACCGCTCCTCGGTCGATCGCGCCAAGATCATCCTGATGCGTCGCCGCGCGATCGACGAGCCCGCCGCCTATGCCCTGCTGCGCGGCCATGCGATGCGCACCAACCGCCGCATCGCCGAAGTGGCGGAGGCGATCGTGACGAGCGACGCGCTGTTGGGCGACAGGCTGCTGGGGGAGGGAGCATGATGCTCGATCGGGTGCGGATCGGCTTCCTGCCGCTGGTCGATGCGGCGCTGCCGATCCTGGCGCGCGAAGGCGGGTTTGCCGAGGCGCAGGGGCTGGAGATCGAGTTGGTCCGCGACATGACCTGGGCGACGGTGCGGGACCGCCTGTTGTACGGTCACACCGACGCTGCGCATCTGATCGCGCCGCTCGCGATCGCGACCGCGCTGGGGCGGGGGCGGCCCGCGGTGCCGATGGCGGTGCCGTTCGTGCTGGGGCTGAACGGCAATGCGGTGACGCTGGCCAATCCGCTGGCGGACGAGGTTCTGGACGGAACGAACGCGCTGGCGGACCCGGTGACGCTCGGCATCCGGTTGCGCGACGTGGCGCGCGGGCGGGCGGCGGCGGGGCGGCCGCTGCGGTTCGGCGTGGTCCATCGCTATTCGAGCCACAGCTACATGCTGCGCTATTGGCTGGCGGGGTCGGGGATCCGGCCGGACCGCGACGTGGAGTTCGTCGTCACCAGCCCGCCGTTCGCCAGCGACGCGCTGGCGGCGGGCGAGGTCGACGGCATCTGCGTCGGCGAGCCGTGGAACAGCATCGCGGTCGATCGCGGCGCGGGGCGGATCGCGCTCGTCACCGCGCAGATCTGGCGGCGCGGCGTCGAAAAGGTGCTGGCGATGCGCGCGGATACGCTCGCGGCGCGCGGCGACGTCGTCCTGCGGCTGGTGCGCGCGCTGCACGCCGCCGCCGCGTGGTTCGTGTCCGACGGAGCGAGCGACGAAAGCGCCGCGATCCTCGCCCGCCCTGCCTATCTCGACGCGCCGGTCGATACCGTGCAGCGCGCGATCACCGACCGGATCCGTCTGCGGCAGGGCGCGCCCCTGCTCCACGTGCCCGATTTCATGTTCCAGTATCGCGAGGCGGCCAACTTTCCGTGGCGCAGCCAGGCCGCATGGCTGCACGCGCAGATGGTCCGCTGGGAAGGCGGCGACTATTCGGAGGACGAGGGACAGGTGGCGCAGGGCGTCTTTCGCCCCGACGTGTACCGCGCGGCGCTCGCCGGCACGGGCGCGCCGCTGCCCGGCGCCAGTTCCAAGCTCGAGGGTGCGATCGGCGTTGCTCCGCTAGGCGCGGGGTCGACGCAGGGGCGACTGATCCTGGGTGGCGACGGCTTCTTCGATGCGCGATCGTTCGATCCGGATGATGTCGCGGGGTATCTCGCCGACCTGCCCTGAGCGGCGTTCATCATGTCGAAATAATTTGCTTGTGCGCGGGAACCTGATGCGACATCCTCATCGCAGATCGGCAATGACGTCGATTATGACATAGCGATGGTCGTCTCCAATGGCGGGGCCGAGCATCGACGACGGGCAGTTGCCCGTCGACCGGCAACGAAGCCGCTCAGATGCGTCCGCAGGGTCGCCGTCTGGGCGGCTTTTTCCGTTCATCGCCAGGCTCGCTCACGCGAGAGCGGCCAGGCTCGCCCACGCCAGAAAGGAGCGTCGTCATGCTGTTCGCTTCCCCTTCCATCAATGCGACCGGCCCCAAGGCCACGCGCATCGATCTGTTCAGCTTTTCAACCCCGCAGATGCGCGCGTTCCACATCACCTGGATGGCGTTCTTCGTCTGCTTCTTCGCGTGGTTTGCGGCGGCCCCGCTGATGCCGATCATCAAGACCGAGTTCGGCCTGAGCAAAGACCAGATCGCGAACATCAATATCGCCGCCGTCGCGGTGACGGTGATCTTTCGCCTGATCGTCGGCCCGCTGTGCGATCGTTTCGGACCGCGCCGGACGTACACCTGGCTGCTGCTGCTGGGATCGCTGCCGGTCTTCGGGCTGGCGTTCTCGCGCAGCTATGAGGCGTTCCTGTTCTTCCGCCTGTGCATCGGCGCGATCGGCGCATCGTTCGTCATCACGCAATACCACACCAGCGTGATGTTCGCGCCCAACGTCGTCGGCACCGCCAACGCGACGGTCGGGGGTTGGGGCAATGCGGGCGGTGGCGCGGCGCAGAGCCTGATGCCGCTGATCGTCGCCGCGATCGTCGGTCTCGGTGTCGAGCAGGCGTTCGGCTGGCGCGTCGCGATGTTCGTGCCCGGCGCCGCGATGATCGTCATGGCCTTCGTCTATGCCCGCTTCACGCAGGACACGCCCAAGGGGGACATCGTCGATCTGCGCGCGCAGGGCATCGCCGTCGACAGCGGCAAGAAGGGTGGCCTCGCCATCTTCCTGCAGGCGGCGGGCAATTATCGGACCTGGATGCTGGCGGCGGTCTATGGCGCGTCGTTCGGCGTCGAGATCTTCATCCACACGATCGCGGCGAGCTATTACGTCGATCGCTTCGGGCTGTCGCTGACCAGCGCGGGCTTCGCGGCCGGGATCTTCGGCGGCCTCGCCCTGTTCGGCCGCGCGCTGGGCGGGATCTTCAGCGACAGGATCGCGCTGTCCAAGGGGCTGGACGGCCGCGCCAACCTGCTGTTCGTGCTCATGCTGGGCGAAGGCTTGGGGCTGCTCGCGTTCGGGAACGCCGCCGGGGTGACGCTTGCGATCGTCACGATGACGGTCTTCGGCCTGTTCACGCACATGGCCTGCGGCGCGACCTATGCGATGATGCCGTTCGTCGATCGCAAGGCGCTGGGCGGCGTGGCGGGCGTGATCGGCGCCGGCGGCAACATCGGCGCAGTGCTGGCAGGGTTCCTCAACAAGGGCTCGGCCTCGCCGCAACAGTGCCTTGTGTACTTGGGCTATATCGTCGCCGCGACCGCCTTCTGCGCGCTGACGGTACGCTTCTCCAGCGCACACAAGACCTCGGAACAGTCGCTCCTCGATGCCGCACTGGCGGAGCGGCGGTCCGACCGCTTCGGCAATGGCGCGGTGGCCGCATGATCGGACGGCGGGCGCCCAGACGGCCGGCGGCTATGCGAGCCGCCGAGGATATGCAGATGAAGCGCGTGTTCTTCCTCCTGATCGGCTCGGCCTGTATCGGCACCGCCGCAGCAGCCCAGACGATCGACATCAAGCCACTGGTCGACGCGCGGCTCCGCTACGAGCATGTCGAGCAGGACGCGCTGCCCACCACCGACGCCGACGCGGTCACCATCCGCGTTCGGGCGGGCGTGCAGGCGACTGACGGTCCGCTGTCGGTGCTCGGCGAGGCTCAGGGCACGCTGGCGGTGGTGCCCGATTATTATGATGGCCTGCACGGCGCCATGACCCGGCCGCTCGTGTCCGACCCGCAGAACGTCGCGCTGTATCGCGCGCAGGTGCAGTACAAGACGACGCCGTTCACGCTCACCGCCGGTCGCCAGCGGATCGCGCTGGACGACGAGCGGTTCGTGGGCGCTGTGAACTTCCGCGACAACGGCCAGACGTTCGACGCGGTGCGAGCGCAGATAGCCCCCATCAAGGGCCTGAAGGTGGACGTCACCTACGCGTGGAGCGTCCGCACGATCTGGGGCGTCGACGGCGTCGGGGCGCGGCCGTCGCACATCGACGGCAATTACGTCTTCGGCAACGTCAGCTATGCCACTGCGCTGGGTACGATCACCGGCTTGGATATCTGGTCGACGAGGATCAGGCGGCGGTGCAGGGGTTCCGCCTGTCCAGCCAGAGCTATGGCGGTCGTTTCGCGGGTGCGCATGCCTTTTCCAAGCAGGTGAAGCTCGCATACCAGGCGAGCTTTGCGCGGCAGAGCAACTACGACAACAATCCCAACCGGTATGCCGCCAGTTACTATCTGGGCGATCTGGCGCTCGATTTGGGCGGTCCCAAGATCGGTGGTGGATACGAAGTGCTGGGCGCGAGCAGCGGCGTCGCGCTGACGTCGTTCCAAACGCCGCTCGCCACGCAGTTCAAGTTCCAGGGTTGGGCCAACAAGTTCCTGATAACGCCACCCGACGGCATCCGCGACCTGTATGGCAGTGTCGGCTATGGCGTGCCATCGATCGGTCCGCTAAAAGGTGTAGGGTTCAGCGCGATCTACCACCGCTTCGACAGCGATCGTCTGGTGCGTCACTATGGCAATGAGATCGATCTGCTGGCGAGCGCGAAAGTGACGAAGCGTACCGTCGCCTCGATCCGCTTCGCCGATTACAAGGCCGACCTGTTCGCCACCAACACACGCAAGTTCTGGCTGCAATTGGATTGGACGATCTGATGGAACATTCGACCGTCGAAGCCGGGACCGACCCGCGCCCGCACCTCGTCGTCGGCAACGGCATGGCCGGCTGCCGCGCGGTGGAAGAACTGCTGGAACGGGACCCCGACCGCTACCGCGTGACGATCTTCGGCGCGGAGCCGCTGGTCAACTACAACCGGATCATGCTCTCGCCGGTACTCGCCGGCGAAAAGACGTTCGACGAGATCGTCATCAACGGCGTCGACTGGTACGCCCGCCACGGCATCACCTTGGTCAGCGGCGACCCGGTGATCGCGATCGACCGTGAGGCGCGCGAGGTCGTCACGCGCGGCGGCGTGCGCAGCGGTTACGACAAGCTGCTGATCGCCACCGGCTCCGATCCGTTCATCATCCCGGTGCCGGGCAAGGACCTGCCCGGCGTCATCTCGTTCCGCGACATGAAGGACGTGGAGCACATGCTGGGCGCTGCCGAGCGGGCCAGGGAGACGGGGGCTGGCGATGCGGTGGTGATCGGCGGCGGGCTGCTGGGGCTGGAGGCGGCGCACGGGTTGAACCTGCGCGGCATGAAGGTGACGGTGCTCCACCTGCCGGGCACGCTGATGGAGCGGCAGCTCGACGAGGCGGCGGGCTGGTTGCTCAAGACCGCGCTGGAGGCGCGCGGCCAGACGATCCTGACGAGCGCCGATACCGCGGAGGTGGTGGGCACGACGCATGTCGAGGGCGTGCGGCTGAAGGACGGAACGCTGATCCCCGCCAGCCTGGTCGTCATGGCCGTCGGCATCCGGCCATCGGTCGCGCTGGCCCGCGCCGCCGGGCTCGACGTCGGTCGGGGCATCAAGGTCGACGACCATATGGTGACATCCGATCCCGACGTGCTGGCGGTGGGCGAGTGCGTCGAGCACGACGGCCTCGTCTACGGCCTCGTCGCGCCGTTGTGGGACATGTGCCGCGCGCTGGCGGACGGGCTCGTCGACGCGCATACCGGCTATCGCGGCTCCGTCACCTCGACCAAGCTGAAGGTGTCGGGGATCGACGTGTTCTCCGCCGGCGATTTCTCGGGCGGCGACGGGGCGGAGGATATCGTACTGCGCGATGCGGCGCGCGGCATCTACAAGCGCGTGGTGGTCAAGAACGACCGGGTCGTCGGCGCGGTGCTGTACGGCGACACCGCCGACGGTGGCTGGTATTTCGACCTGATGAAGCGGGGCGAGGATATCGCGCCCGTCCGCGACTTGCTGATCTTTGGCCAGACCTTCGCTTCCGGAGGAGGCGCGACGGACCCTAATGCGGCCGTTGCGGCACTGGCGGACTCAGGCGAGATCTGCGGCTGCAACGGCGTCAGCAAGGGCAAGGTCGTCTCGTGCATCGACGCGGGCGCGACGACGCTCGATGCGGTGCGCGGCGTCTGCAAGGCATCCGCCTCGTGCGGATCGTGCACCGGGCTGGTCGAGGCATTGCTCGCGATCACCTTGGGCGAGGAGTATGCGGGCGAGCGCACGACGAAGACGCTGTGCAAGTGCACGAGCTTCGGCCACGACGACGTGCGGCGCGAGATCGTCGCGCAGGCCATGCGCTCGATCCCCGAGGTGATGCAGAAACTGCACTGGTCGACCCCCGACGGCTGCTCGTCGTGCCGCCCCGCGCTCAACTACTATCTGCTCTGCGCGTTGCCCGGCGAGTATGTCGACGATCAGCAGAGCCGCTATACCAACGAGCGGATGCACGCGAACATCCAGAAGGACGGCACCTATTCGGTCGTTCCGCGCATGTGGGGCGGGTTGACCACCCCGCGCGAGCTGCGCGCGATCGCCGACGTGGTCGAGAAGTTCAACGCCCCGCTGGTCAAGGTGACGGGCGGTCAGCGGCTCGACATCTTCGGCATCAAGAAGGAGGATCTGCCGGCGGTGTGGGCGGACCTGAACGCCGCCGGCATGGTGTCCGGCCATGCCTATGGCAAGTCGCTGCGCACCGTGAAGACGTGCGTGGGAAGCGACTGGTGCCGGTTCGGCACGCAGGACTCGACCGGGCTCGGCGTCAAGATCGAGCAGATGACCTGGGGTTCGTGGATGCCGCACAAGTTCAAGATCGCGGTCAGCGGCTGTCCCCGCAACTGCGCCGAATCGACGATCAAGGACTTCGGCATCATCTGCGTGGATTCAGGCTACGAGCTGCATGTCGGCGGCAACGGCGGGATCAAGGTCCGCGTGACCGACCTGCTCTGCAAGGTCGCGACCGAGGCGGAGGCGATGGAGATGTGCGCCGCCTTCGTCCAGATGTACCGCGAGGAGGCGCGCTACCTGGAGCGGACCGCGCCGTGGATCGAGCGGGTCGGGCTGGCCCATATCCAGGCGCGGCTGCTGCCCGACGCCGACGAGCGCGCCGCACTCGCCGCGCGGTTCGTCCATTCCCAGCAGTTCATGCAGGACGATCCTTGGGCCGCGCGCGCGGCCGGTGCGGATGCGCAGGCGTTCACGCCGATGGCGACGCTGGAGATCGCATGATGGCCCCCTGCGACGATAGCCAGTGGATCGACATCGGCGCGCTCGATGCGATCCCGTCGCGCGGCAGCCGCACGGTGATCGTCGCCGGCGGCGAGCAGATCGCGGTGTTCCGCACCGGCGACGACGAGGCGTTCGCGCTCGTCGATCGCTGCCCGCACAAGGGCGGGCGCCTGAGCCAGGGGATCGTCCACGGCCACGCCGTCGCGTGCCCGCTGCACAACTGGCAGATCGCGCTGACAACGGGCGAGGCGCTGGGCGCGGATATGGGCTGTACGCCGACGATCCCGGTCCGCGTCGAGGCCGGGCGCATCCTGCTGTGCCGTGCGTCCAGCCTGGCGCGGGCCGCATGAGATGGTGGGCCTGAAATGACCGGCGCGGTCCGCACCACCTGCGCCTATTGTGGGGTCGGCTGCGGGATCGTCGCCACGCCGACGGGGGAACGGCCCGATGATCGTGGCGTGCGGATCGAGGGCGATGGGGATCACCCTGCGAATTACGGCCGGCTATGCTCGAAGGGCACGCACCTGGGCGAGACGGTGGGGCTGGAAGGCCGTCTGCTCCACCCGATGATCGGCGAGCGGCAGGTGGGCTGGGACAAGGCGCTGGACACCGTCGCGCGTCGCTTCCGCCAGACGACCGCGCAACATGGCCCCGACAGCGTCGCCTTCTACGTATCGGGGCAGTTGCTGACGGAGGACTATTACGTCGCCAACAAGCTGATGAAGGGGTTCATCGGGTCGGGCAACATCGACACCAACTCGCGGCTGTGCATGGCGAGCGCAGTGGCGGGGCACGTCCGAGCGTTCGGCGAGGACGTCGTGCCCGCGAGCTACGACGATCTCGACGTGGCGGACCTGATCGTGCTCGTCGGCTCGAACACCGCCTGGTGCCATCCGGTGATCTACCAGCGGATCATGGCCGCGCGCGCTACGCGGGGCTCGAAGCTGGTGGTGATCGACCCGCGCCGGACCGAGACCGCGGACGAGGCGGACCTGCATCTGGCGATCCGGCCGGGCAGCGACGTCGCACTGATGACGGGTCTGCTCGCCTGGTGCCGCGCGGCGGGGACGGTCGACGAGGATTATCTGGACGCTCACGTCTCGGTGCCCGGCGATTTCTGGGCGAGGCTGGGCGAGGGCAACGACCTGTGGTCGGCCGCACGGGCCTGCGACGTGCCGGCGGCGACCCTCAGGCGGTTCTACGAACTGTTCGCCGCGACGCCGTGCACCGTCACCTTGTTCAGTCAGGGGATCAACCAGTCGCTGACCGGCACCGATCAGGTCAATGCGATCGTCAACGTCCATCTCGCCACTGGCCGGATCGGCAAACCGGGAGCCGCGCCCTTCTCGATCACGGGCCAGCCCAACGCGATGGGTGGCCGCGAGGTCGGCGGGCTCTCCTCCAGCCTCGCCGCGCACATGGATTTCACGCCGAAGAACGTCGCTCGGGTCGGCAGGTTCTGGGCCTCCCCGGGAATGGCCACGAAGCCTGGGCTGAAGGCGGTCGACCTGTTCCGCAGCGTCGGCGAGGGCCGGATCAAGGCGTTGTGGATCATGGCCACCAACCCCGCGGTGTCGATGCCCGACGCAGGCCGGGTGCGCGAGGCGATCGCCGGCTGCCCGTTCGTGGTCGTATCCGACGTGATCGAGCGGACCGACACGTCGGCGCTCGCGCACGTCCGCCTCCCCGCGGCGGGATGGGGCGAGAAGGACGGCACGGTCACCAACTCCGACCGCACGATCAGCCGCCAGCGTGCCTTCCTTCCGCCTGCCGGGGAGGCCCAGCCCGACTGGTGGATCGTCAAGGAAGTCGGCCGCCGGATGGGGTGGAAGACCGCCTTTGCCTATGAGCACCCGGCCGAGATCTGGCGCGAGCATTGCCGGCTGTCGACCTATCAGAATGGCGGCGAGCGGCTGTTCGAGCTGCCCGGCCATGCCGGGCGCGGCACTGCCGATTATGACGCGATGGCCCCGTTCCGCTGGGGCGGCACACCGTTCGCGGACGGGCGCTTTCCGACGCCCGACGGCCGCGCGCGGCTGGTGCCCGTGGCGCAGCGCCGGCTGGCCGCACCGCTCCTCCAATGGCCGATGACGCTCAACACCGGCCGGTACCGCGACCAGTGGCATACGATGACCCGCACCGGCTTGTCGCCGAAACTCGCGCGGCATCGCGAGGAGCCGCTGGTGGAGATTCACCCAGCCGACGCCGCTGCGCTGGGTATCGAGGACGGCGCAATCGCGCGCATCGAGACGCCGTCGGGTGAGAGCGTCTATCGCGCGACGCTGGTCGACAGCCAGCGGCGCGGCGAGTTGTTCGTGCCGATCCACTGGACAGACCGGACCGCGAGCGCCGGCCGCACCGGGCTGCTGCCGCGGCCTACCGCGGATCCGATCTCCGGCCAGCCCGGCTTCAAGGCGACGCCGGCGCGGGCGAGCGCGCATCTGACCGACTGGTGCGGGTTCCTCGTCACGCGCGATCCGCTGGCCGGGCCTCCCGGCTGCGCATGGGCGGTGCGGGTCGCGGTGTCCGCAGGCGAGCTGTGGGAACTGGCCGGCACGGGCGCGTCCGAGATGCTGGAGGCGGTGCTCGCGGGCGGCGAGCGGATCGAGACACGCGATCCAGCACGCGGATCGTGGCGGGTCGCCACGCTGGTCGATGGTCGGCTGACCTCCGCGTTGTTCGTCGCCCGACCGGGGATGCTCCCCGCGCGGGACTGGCTGATCGCGCAACTCGCGGAGCCGCTGGCCGCGCCCCCGTTGCTCGCCGGTCGCGCGCCCGGCGTGCAGGTCGATCGCGGGACGATCGTCTGCGCGTGTTTCGACGTCGGCCTGAAGACGATCCTCACCGCCATCGCCGACCACCAGTTGCGTGACGTCGCCGCCATCGGTTCGGCGCTGGGTGCGGGCACCAATTGCGGGTCGTGCCGTCCGGCGCTCGCCCGGCTTCTTCCGCCGCCGCAGGAGGCCAGCCTTGTCATCCTCTGACTTTCCGCCTGGCACCGTCTGGCTCGTCGGCGCGGGGCCGGGTGATCCGGAGTTGCTGACCCGCAAGGCCGAGCGACTGATCGCCGCCGCCGACATCGTGTTCCACGATGCGCTGGTGGGCGAAGGCGTGCTGGCGCTGGTACCCGTCGGTGCCGAGCGGGTGAGCGTCGGCAAGCGATCGGGCCGCCACTCGAAGCCGCAGGAAGCGATCGACGCGGTGATCGTCGCCGCGGCGCTCGCCGGCCGACGCGTCGTGCGGCTGAAGGGCGGCGATCCGTCGATCTTCGGCCGGTCGACCGAGGAGATCGATGCGTGTCGCGCGGCCGGCGTGCCCATCCGCCTGTGCCCCGGCATCACCGCCGCCAGCGCGGCGGCGGCGGCGGCCACAACATCGCTGACGCTGCGTGGGCTCGCGCGCAAGCTGACCTTCGTCACCGCCCATGCGCGCGCGGGCGAGCCGCTGGATCTCGCGTGGGACACGCTGACCGCGAGCGATGCGACGCTGGCCGTCTACATGGGCCGTGCCGCCGCGCCCGAGATCGCGCGCCGACTGATCGCCGCGGGGCGCGACGCTCGCACCCCCGTTCTGGTGGCGGTGAACGTCAGCCTGCCCTCGGAGCGCATCATCCACGGCACGTTGGCCTCGCTCGCCTTCCTGGTCGAGGCGATCGGCGACGACGACCCGACCCTGTTGCTGATCGGCGAAAGCGTGGCGAGAGAAGGCCGCGGACGGACAGTACCGGCGTCCGCTGAGACCGGGCGGCGGTCGGATGTTCTATTGACCTGAGCGCGCGCGAGCGAGTTCGCACCTTACTGTATCGTCGAGGGTTAGAACCGCCGGACTTGCCGGGGCAGGCTTCGTGCGGGTTGATGCAGAGCGCGATCGCGCGGCGCAAGTCCTTCGAACTGGCAGCGATCGCCGCCCCCACCGAGACGAGGCACGCCCGTCCTGAGTTCAACGAGGGGGCACGCCGCGATTGCAAACTCGAGGGATCGGTTGAAATCCTCGCCACTTGGGTCGGCGGCCGAAAAGCTGAGGCTAATAGCGAACAACCTCTTGTAGGCGCATCTGGCCCGCGTTGAGGAAGCAGGCTTTCGAGAACACGCCCGATGAAATTGCGTTCGGCAGGCGTATATCGGCCATCCCCGGTAAAGCATCTAGCGCCGCATCGAAGGAGCGGTCGATCTGAGATAGGAAAGCCAGGATTGTACCTGTGTCCCGCGCGAAATGAGAAAGGGTTTCTAGTTGTTCAGCCAGAGGGGGCTTGGCGCGTTGCTGGTCTAGAATCTGGAGGTAGTCGATAACGGCTACCGACCCTCTCGGCGAGCCGGTCAAATGTCGAACGATCAGATCGGCGCTGATCTCTTCTGATGTCACGATTTCCGGCGGATGATCCTTACCGTCGAGCGACTGGATGCGACTCAATGCTTCCTGATCTGTATATTCCAACGTGAAAAACACCGCTCGCCGCCCTTCGCGTACCGCGTCGATCAGAAGACTTAAACCCAGCATCGTCTTGCCGCGCCCTGGTCGAGCACCGAGCAGCAGCATGTCTCCATCCATAAGGCTTGGAAGCATAGCGGGTGGCATAGCTCCTGCCGCCAAGCGGGCGGAAAGTGCACTCCAGGCAAGGAACCCCTCCTCACGGGCGATACGATCCTGTGCTTCGTGCAGCGGTATCCTCGCTTTGCGGGCAAGTGACTTAGCCCGGCGCTTCAACTGATAGATCGGGGCAGACAACAGCATCGTGGAACCTCCTCCCGAGCAACTGCCGCAATCCCTCCTTCTGCGAACGCCCGGCCAGATGGTCCGATGATCTTCGTCGCCCCGTATGTGCGATACTTCCCCGATCGGAGGGAGGAGGCGCGGGCCAAGCCTGTCTCGGCAACTATCGCACCCGCTCAGGTGGAGCAACCCCACGGCGGAGGATCGCGCTGCTGATTTGGCTGCCGGAAAACGAAGGGTCGTCAAGAAAGCCGGAGCGTTCCTGATCGGGATCGAGTTGTGGGATGCCGCTTACCACCCGTGCTGCTGCACGTAACCGATGAACGCCTTCAACGGCGCAGGCACATGGTCTCGGCCATGGTAGTAAAGGAACGGGCCGCCGAAACTCTGCCACCATGGCTCCAATACCGGTTCAAGCGCGCCGCTATCCAGCATCGGCCTCAGCCAGTCCTCGAAGAGATGCACGACGCCGCATCCACTGATCGCGGCTGAGACGGCAAGGTCCATCGCGCTGACGTCGACGACCACGGGCCCGGTCGGCTCGATCCTCACGGTCTCGCCGCCATGCTCGAACTCCCACGCGGCAACAGCGCCGCTTCCGAACCGGCCCGGCAGGCAGGCATGATCGATCAGATCGTTGGGATGCCGGGGTCGTCCGTGGCGCGCCAGATAGGCTGGGGAGGCAGCGGTCGCGAACCACTGTCTGGCAGGCCCGATCGGCACCGCGACCATGTTCTTGGTCAGCCGCTCGTCATAGCGGATGCCGGCGTCACAGCCTGCGGCAAGGATGTCGACGAAACCGTGCTCGGCCGCGATCTCGACGCGTATGGCGGGGAAGGCCTCGACGAAGCCGGGCAGGATGTGCGGCAACACGAGGCGCGCCGCGTTGACCGGCACGTTGAGGCGGATCGTCCCGCTGGGTGCCTCGCGATAGTCGTTGGCACGGTCGAGCGCCGCCTCCACATCGGCCATCGCCGCCTGCAATCGCTCCAGCACATGGCCGCCCGCCTCGGTCGTGACGACGCTGCGGGCCGTTCGGTTGAGCAGGCGGACGCCCAATTGGCTTTCGAGTCGCTTCACGGCCCCGCTGAGGCTCGACGCGCTGATGCCGGTCGCCTCTGCCGCATCGCGAAATCCTCCCGCGGTCGCAACCGCGACGAAGGCGCGGGCAGCAGGCAGGTCGGCGACCATTGTTCAAAAGTCCGTACAGCATGTGAGGCGATTGGCGTATTATCTGATGCAATCAGAGCCCCTATGTCTCCTTGCGAAGGAGATCAATCATGGCAGATCCAAAGCGTATCGCGATCGTCACCGGCGGTAGCAGGGGCATGGGCCGCGACACGGTCATGCGCCTGGCCGAGCGTGGCGTCTCGTCGATCCTCACCTACAACAGCCGGCGCGACGAGGCCGACAAGGTCGTCGCAGCCGTTCAGGAGGCCGGTGCCGCCGCGGTGGCGCTCCAACTCGACGTGGGCGAGGCGGCCACCTTCGACAGGTTCATCGGCGGAGTTCGTGATGCGCTCGTCACCCTTGGCGCTGAGCGGTTCGACTATCTCGTCAACAACGCCGGCACCTCCTCGTCGGCAACGCTGGCGAACGGCACCGAAGCGGAACTGGACACGCAATTCGCGGTCCACTTCAAGGGGTCGTTCCTGCTGACGCAGAAACTGCTGCCGCTGATGAACGACGGCGGGCGGATCGTGAACGTCTCGTCCGGGCTCGCGCGGTTCTCCTATCTGGGACGGTCGATCTACGGACCCATGAAGGCGGCTGTCGAGGCACTGACCCGCTACATGGCGTTGGAACTGGGGCCGCGCCGCATCGCCGTGAACGTCGTCGCACCGGGCGCCATCGCCACCGATTTCAGCGGGGGGATCGTGCGCGACAACCCGGAGGTCGCCAAAACGCTGGCCTCGCATACGGCGCTTGGTCGGGTCGGCGGTCCAGAGGATGTCGGCCCGGTCATCGCGGGCCTGCTTTCCGACGAGTTCGGCTGGGTCAATGCGCAGCGGATCGAGGTCGCCGGCGGCATACAGATCTGACTGTCTCCAGCTTGACGGTCGGACTTGGATGACGACGCGGAGTCTGTCCATGCGGCCCGTGTGCGGGATCGGGAACCCGCCCGGGCGCGTCGCGAAGGAGCCGACGATGGACGAGGTGCGCACGCTCGTGCTGCGCAAGGTGGCGATCTTCGAACGGGCGCAGGCGTGCGAGGATCGGGGCTCACAGGCTCGATCAAACCGGTCGGCTGCGCGGAAGATCAGTCCCGATAGCCCGGGCTGACCCTGTCGAGCTTCCTCAGCAGCGCGGGCCAGGCGAGTTTCTGCGCCAGCCTGCCCATGCCCGCCGGGTTGGACTGGTGCGCCACCTTGTCCTCCACGCCCCGCTCGGGATCGTGAAGGTTTTCGCGCCCGGCGCTGAGCATGTGGACCTGCGCCTCGCAGGCGCGCTCCAAGAAATAGAGCCGCAGGAAGCAGCTCGCGACGCTGTCGCCCACCGTCAGCGTGCCGTGGTTGCGCAGGATCATCGCGTGCTTGGTGCCGATATCCGCCACCAGCCGCTCGCGCTCGTCGAGGTCGGTCGCGATGCCCTCGTAATCGTGATAGGCGACGTCCGCGCCTGCGATCATCGACGTCTGGGTATGCGGCAGCAGGCCGAAGCGCATCGCCGACACCGCCTGGCCATGGGGGGTGTGCAGGTGCATCACCGCGCCCGCATCGACGCGCGCCATGTGCAGCGCGGAGTGGATGGTGAAGCCCGCAGGATTCACAGGATGCGTCGCGGGACCGACCGGCTTGCCCTCCACGTCGATCTTGACGAGCGACGAGGCGGTGATCTCCTCGAACATCATGTCATAGGGGTTGATGAGGAAATGGTGCTCGGGGCCGGGAACGCGCGCCGACAGATGCGTGAAGATCAGGTCGTCCCACCCGTATAGCGCGACGAGGCGGTAGGCGGCGGCGAGGTCGACGCGGGCCTCCCATTCGCCGGGGACCATCTGCGGCTGGGTGTCGTTCGAGACGGCGGGGGACGCGAGGCTGACCATGACGCTCTCCTGGGTTCTTTGGACATGGGGTACGCCTTTTGGGGGGCGGGGAGAAGAGGGCCCCGATCCTCCGTCATCCCGGGCTCGACCCGGGATCCCGCTTCTTGCTCGGCTGATCGGGGAGTCGGCCCGAGGTTAAGAACGGGCGTCGTGGCGGAGCCACGCCGTCGAACGGATCGGCTGAGGTCTCGGCCGTCCGCCGGCCGCGCTTGGCTCGGCTTTGCCGAGCCTGCGCGGTAGGGGGCTTCTGTTGCCCGGTGCCCCCCGAACCGCTGGAATCCGCTTCTGTTGCCCGGTGCGGTCCAACCGCGCTCTTTTAGAATAACCTCAGGCCGTCAGGCCCTCAGTTACGCCGCAATCGCGAGTGCTTCGTTATCGTTGGCACTTGTGTAATGGGCCGTTGCGGTGGTCCCATTCCGAGCGAAACGCTGCGCCTTTCAATGCCCGTCGATCCTGGTTCGGCCCCATCAGCTGAGCCGCTCGGCCGGCACGCTTCATGCGTGCTGGCTGACCGGCTCAAGTGGTGGAGCCGCCGGGTACTGCCCCCGGGTCCGCTGCATCTATTCTACGCCGCGATTTATCGCCATAGCCGGGCGGACCCGGCACGATGTGATATAGTCGGTTCCGCGCGCGCCGCAACGCCCTTCCAAATCGGTCCGGTCCGGCCTTTCGCTTGCCACAAACCGGGTGCAATCAGACCCCATGTTGACCCAGCGTTCCCGCTACGCGCTCCGCGCGATGCTGTTCCTCGCCGAGGCGCCGCCGGGCGGAGGCCCGATCCCGATGACGCGCATCGCGATCGAGGCGACCGTGCCGCGCAAGTTCCTGGAACTGATCCTCGCCGACCTGCGCGAGGCGGGGCTGATCGCCTCCACGCGCGGCAAGATGGGCGGATATCGCCTCGCGCGGCCGACGCACCTGATCTCGCTGGGCGAAATCATCCGCGTCATCGAGGGGCCGCTGGCGCTGATCCCCTGCGTCAGCCGCACCGCCTATCGCCGCTGCGCCGACTGCCGCAGCGAGGCGGACTGCGCGATCCGCGACGCGATGATGCGCGTCCGCGACGAGACGGCGCGCATCCTCGACGGCACCAGCCTGGCTGACGCGGCGACGCGGGAGATGGTCGCGGCTTGATCTGATCCGCTCACGCGGATGTAGCGGTACCGGCCCTCTCCCCCACCCGGCCTCCCACAGAGTATCCTTGATGGGAGGCCGGGTGGGGGAGAGGGCCGGTACCGCGCTCGTCGGAACGGCGAGCCTGACCTAAAGCACCCGCCCCTTCAGCTCGTCCCTGATCTCGCGCAGCAGAGCCACTTCGGTCGGCTCGGGCGCGGGGACGGCGGCGGACTTGTTCTTTTCGACCTCGAAGATCGTCGTCGCGCGGTTCACCGAGCGGACGATCAGGAAGATGATGAACGCGACGATCAGGAAGTTGACGAGCTGCGTCACGAACGCGCCATAGCCGAGCAGCGGCACGCCCGCCTTCTTGAGCGCGGCATAGTCGCTTGATCCGGCGAGCGCGGCCGGTACCTTGTCCTTGGACAGGACGATGAAATAGCCCGAGAAATCGAGCCCGCCGAAGATCTTGCCGATGATCGGCATCAGCACGTCGTCGGTCAGCGACGCCACGATCCGGCTGAACGCCGCGCCGATGATGACCGCGACCGCGAGGTCGAGCACGTTGCCGCGCGCGATGAACGATCGGAACTCCTTGAGCATGGCCGCCTCCCCGTTGTGGACCCGAAGGCTATCGCACCGAATGGCGGTCGCCAAGCCCGCCGCGGTGTCCTATACCGGCGATACAGCAGGTGGTGAGGATGCAGTCGATGAAGTTTCGTTCGGGGATCGTGATCGCGTCGGCCGCCGCGCTCGGCGGCTGCGGCATCAACTCGATCCCGACGCAGCAGGAGGCCGCCAAGGCGCGCTGGGCCGACGTGCAGAACGAGTATCAGCGCCGCGCGGACCTGATCCCCAACCTCGTGTCGACCGTGAAGGCGGCGGGCGCGCAGGAGAAGGACATATTGGTGCAGGTGACGCAGGCGCGCGCGCAGGCGAACACCGTCCACCTGTCGGGCGACGACCTGACCGATCCCGCCAAGGTCGAGCGGTTCGAGCATGTCCAGGCGGGCATCGGCACGTCGCTACAGCGGTTGCAGGAGGCGTATCCCGAGCTCAAGAGCCAGGGCAATTACACAACGCTGATGAGCCAGCTCGAGGGCACGGAGAACCGGATCGTGATCGCGCGACGCGACTACAACGACGCAGTCCAGAGCTACAACACGACGATCCGCACCTTCCCCGCCGCGATCGGCGCCAAGGTGGTGTACGGCGCGAAGCCGATGGTGCCGTTCACCGCGACGACGCAGGACACGCAGAACGGCGTCGCGCCGACGGTGAACTTCGGCAACGCGAGCTGATCGGGTGACGCGTCTCGCCCGGCGGCTCTCTGCGTCCCTGGTCGTCCTGCTCGCGCTGGTCGCGTCGCCGGCGCTGGCCCAGCAGGCGGATGCCGGCATCACGCCGCCCAAGTTCACCGGGCTGGTGGTGGACGCCGCCAACGTATTGCCGCCGGCGACCCGCGCCGATCTGACGGCCAAGCTCCAGAAACTGGAGACGGACACGCACCGTCAGCTCGTCGTCGCGACGATCCCGGATCTGCAGGGCCGCGACGTCGAGGATTACGGCTATCGGCTGGGGCGGACGTGGGGCGTCGGGTTGCGCGACGTCAACAACGGCGCGATCCTGTTCATCGCCCCCAACGAGCCGGCCGGGCATCGTGGGCCCCGGATCGAGGTCGGCTATGGGCTGGAGCCGGTGCTGACGGATGCGCTGTCCAGCGTCGTCATCAACCAGGACATGCTGCCGCGCCTGAAGGCCGGCGACGTGCCCGGCGCGATGGAGGCGGGAACGGACGCGCTCATCGCGCAGCTTCGTGCCTCTCCCGACGAGGCGAAGGCGCGCACTGATGCTGCGGTGACGGCGTTCGACAAGACTCACCAGCGCTCCGCCTCGCGCAGCGGCGGCGGCGGCGGGATCGGCCTGATCTTCTGGCTGATGGTCATCGGCTTCTTCATGCTCAGCCGGTTCCGGCGCGGGGGCGGCGGGCAGCGGTACGGCGGCGGCTCGGGGCTCGGCTCGGCGATCCTGTGGGGCTCGGTGCTCGGCAGCATGAACCGTGGCGGCGGCGGCGGCTGGCCCGGTGGCGGCGGTGGCGGTTCGTCCGGTGGTTGGGGCGACGGCGGCTTCTCGGGCGGCGGTGGCGGCTCGTTCGGCGGCGGCGGCGCGTCGGGGGACTGGTGATGGTGCTGACCGACGAGGATCGCGCGCGCGTCGCGGCGGCGGTGACAGCGGCGGAGACGACCACGGACGCCGAGGTCGCGGTGATCGCCGCCGCGCGGTCCGACGACTATCGCGACGCCGCGCTGCATTGGACGGTGCTCGCCATGCTGCTGATCGTCGCGGGCCAGGCGTTCGTGCCGGACCATTTCGCCCGGTTGCTCGACGTGCTGCCGGGCGCGGATCGCTGGGGCGAGGGGGCGCCAGCCGGTGATCTGCTGGCGCTGGCGGCGGTGCTCGCGGCGCTGGTGTTCCTGGCCGGGCAGGCGCTGTTCCGCGGCCCCGCCTTGCGCGTCGCCTCCGCGCCCCATGCGACGCGGGCGCGGCGGGTGCGGGGGCGCGCGATCCTGCTGTTCCGCACCGGCGTCGAGTCGCGGACCGCGACCCGCACCGGCGTGCTCCTGTACTTGTCGATTGCCGAACGGCGGGCGGAGATCGTCGCGGATGCGGCGGTGACGGCGGCGGTGGCGCCGGAGGAGTGGGGCGCGGCGATGGTCGCGCTGACGGCGGAACTGAAGGCCGGGCGCGCGGGCGACGGGCTGGTCGCCGCGGTCGGGCGCATCGGCGCGGTGCTGGCGCAGCACATCCCCTATACCGGCACCGATCCCAACGAGCTGCCCGACCGGCTGATCGAGCTTTGAGCGATCCGGTCGAGACGCCCTGGCACGGCAGGTTCCTCGAGATCCGCACGCAGGGGACGTGGGAATATGCGGCGCGGCGCGGCGACCTGCATGCCGCGGTGATCCTGGCGATCCACGAGGGCGCAGTGATCCTGGTGGAGCAATACCGGACGCCACTCGGCTGTCGCACGATCGAGCTGCCGGCCGGTCTGGTGGGCGATCAGCCTGTCGAGGATGGGCACGAGCCCGAGACGGTCGAGGCCGCCGCCGCGCGCGAGCTGGAAGAGGAGACCGGTTATCGGCCCTCGCGGATCGAACCGCTCGGCGTGTTCGCCTCGTCGCCCGGCATGACGAGCGAGACGTTCACGCTGGTCCGCGCGACCGGCCTGACGCGCGTGGGCGACGGCGGCGGCGAGGAGGGGGAGGGCATCACCGTCCACACCATCCCGCTCGCGGCGGTGGCGGGGTTCGTCGCGGCGAAGCGCGCCGAGGGATATGCGGTGGACGTCAAGATGCTGTTGGTGCTCGCTGGTGGATTCCTTGCCTGACGATGGCTATCAGCGAGCGCGGCTCGGTTGCGCCGGTTCGCTCGCCGTCTTCAACATCGTTTCCATGGGTTCGCTCGCATCCATATTTGCGGCGGGACCATATTCAAGCGTTGAGCAGGCATGGTGGTATCGGGGCGGATCGATCGGCCTGTTGATCGTCGGTGGGATTGGTCCGGTGCTGATTCTTTGTACGATTGCCCGACGATCGGCGCGCCTGACGGTCGCGTTGACGTTATGGATGCTGATCGCTTTGGTCCTGCTGGTTGGCTACGTCTTTAACTCGGGTGGTGGCATCTGATCGAGCGGATTACCTTCATCCGTTCACCCTGAGCTTGTCGAAGCCTGTCCTGAGCGCCTGCCCTGGCAGGCAGTGAAGGGGGCTGCTTCTCTTCTGCCCGTCGCGAAGAGAGAAGGACAGGGCTTCGACAAGCTCAGCCTGAACGGACCCCTGAACGGACTAGAGAACAGCGGCTACCGAAAATTGTCCGCGTACGCCTGCAGCTTCAGCGAGCGTTGCGGCGCGGGCGCGATGTGGAAGGCCCAGCCCTCGCGCTCGGCGTGCGCCACCGCCGCCTCCGAGCTGTCGAAGTACAGTCGGATCTGGTCGCGCGTGTCGCCGCTGCCCGCCCAGCCGGTGAGCGGATCGGGGCGCTTGGCCTCGGCGGGGTCGAACTCCAGCACCCAGCGACCGGCGCGGCCCTTGCGGCCGGAGGACATGGAGCTCTTGGGAGCCTGATAGATGCGGGCGGTGGGCATAGGGTGTCCTTACTTCCTTCCGCTCACCCGCGCATCCGCCTTTTTGGTGCGCAGCGTCGGATCGGCGGCGGCGGGGTCGTCGGGCCAGGGGTGGCGGGGGTAGCGGCCGCGCATCTCCTTCGCCACCGCGCTCCAGCTTCCTGTCCAGAAGCCGGGCAGGTCGCGCGTCGTCTGGATCGGGCGCCCGGCCGGCGAGGTGAGGCTGAGCACCAGCGGCACGCGCGCCGAGCCCACCGCCGGATGCTCGGCGAGGCCGAACAGCGCCTGGACGCGCAAGGTCACGGTTGGGCCGGCCTCCGCGGCATAGTCGATCGCGTGGGTGGAGCCGGCGGGGCTGGCGAAGTCGGCGGGGGCGAGCCGGTCGATCGTGCGGCCGCCGTCCCAGCCGAGTAGGCCGCGCAGCGCGTCGGTCAGCGCGCCCGGCGGGATCGCGTCGAGGCGCCGCCGGCCCGCGAGCAGCAGCGCCAGCCACTCATCGAGCCGATCGATCAGCGCGGCGTCATCGAGCGGCAGGCCGGCATAGGCGGCGCGGGCCCGCAGGGCCGTGGCGCCCTCGCTCCACGGCAGCAGCGCGAGCCCGTGGCGGCGCACGCCGTCCAGCAGCGCGGCGGCGATGGCGGCGGGGTCGGCACGGTCGTCGGGGCCGGCCGACAGCTTCAGCGCACCCAGCCGCCGTTCCCGGCTCGCCTGTACGCCGCCGGTCGCCGGATCGAAGGCGACGGTGCGGTGGACGGCGATGCGGTCGCCGAACAGCGCCTCCAGCGTTGCCAGGTCGATCGCCGCGCCGGACAGGATGCGCGCACCCGCCGCCGACCCTTGCGTCTCCGCGACCGCCAGCCACTCCGCGCGGGCGAGCGAGGCGGCGGGATCAAGCCGAAACCCGCGTCCGCCGACGCTCGCCCAATGCTCGCCCGACGCATCGCGCCGGCGCGCGACGCGATCGGGGAAGGCGAGCGCGATGCAAGCTGTGACGTCGTCACCCTCACCCTTCCGCGGCTCCGCCGCTCCCTCCCTCTCCCATCGGGAGAGGGAAGGGGCCCGCCCGCGCAGCGGGTGGGAAGGGTGAGGGCGACCAGATTGCACCAGCCCGGCCCACCGCTCCGCCATCCGCCGCGCGGCCTGCGCCTTGGCTCCGCGGTCGCCCCGCCAGCGGCGCAGGCGCACTTCCAGGTCGACGTCCGGCCCGCCGAGCCCGCGCTCGCCCAGCAGCACCGCCACCTCGGCGGCGACGCTCGCTAGTCCCAGGTCGCCGGCTCGTACCAGCATGTGCGCCAGCCGCGGCGCGAGCGGCAGGGTGGCGAGCGCGCGGCCGTGCGGCGTCGGCCGGCCGTCGGCATCGAGCGCGTCCAGCGTCAGCAGCCGCGCGCGCGCCTCGCTGACCGCCGCGTCGGGCGGCGGATCGATCCAGGCGAGCGCGCGCGGATCGGTGACGCCCCAGATCGCCGCCGCCAGCACCAGCCCCGACAGGTCCGCCTCCACGATCTCCGGCGGGTCGAAGCGGGGCAGCCCGGCGGTCGCGGCGGCTTCCCACAGACGGTAGGCGACGCCCGGCGCCTGGCGCGCGGCGCGGCCGGCGCGCTGGGTCGTCGCCGCCTGGCTCGCGCGCTCGGTGACGAGCCGCGTCATCCCCGCCGCGCGATCGTAGCGCGGGCGGCGCGCGAGCCCTGAATCGACGACGATCCGCACGCCGTCGAGCGTCAGGCTGGTCTCCGCGATGCTGGTCGCCAGCACCACGCGGCGCCGTCCGTCGGGATCGCGGACGAGCGCGGCGCGCTGGTGCGCAGGGTCGATCTGGCCGTGGAGGAAGTGGATCGCCACGTCGAGGTTCTCAAGCCGCTCCGCCGTACGCTCGATCTCCGCGACGCCCGGGAGAAAGGCGAGCAGATCGCCCGGCGCCTCGCGCAGCGCCAAGCGGATCGCGGCGGCCATCGCATCCTCGATCCGCTGCTCGCCCGCCCGGCCGAGATGGACCAGCTCGAGCGGGTGGCTCCGCCCTTCGCTCTCGATCACCGGCGCGGGTCCTGTACATGGATCGGCCATCAGGTCCGCGAACCGCGCGCCGTCGAGCGTCGCCGACATCGCCACCAGCCGCAGGTCGGGCCGGAGCGAGCCCTGGACGTCGAGCGCGAAGGCTAGGCCGGTGTCGCCGTCGAGGCTGCGCTCATGGACCTCGTCGAACAGCACCGCCGAGACGCCGGCAAGCTCCGGGTCGGCCTGGATGCGCGCGACGAAGATGCCCTCGGTCAGCACCGTCAGCCGGGTCGCGGCCGACCGCCTGCTGTCCATCCGCGTCGCATAGCCGATCGTGCGGCCGACCGGCTGGCCCAGCGTGGCGGCGATCCGCTCGGCGGCGGCGCGGGCGGCGAGGCGGCGGGGGGACAGGAGCAGCACCTCGCCCGTACACCACGGCTGCCCAAGCAGCGCGGGGGCGACCGCGGTCGTCTTGCCCGCGCCCGGCGGCGCGACCAGCACCAGGTTCGGCCCCGCACGCAGCGCGGCCAGGATCGCGGGCAGCACGGTCTGGATCGGGAGCGACGCCATCGGACTCGTCGATGGCACGGATCGCCGCCCGCGCAAGCCCCGAGCCGCCGATCGACATTCGCGGGATCATGACGCAACCGATGGGTAGGAAGCGGCGCGTGCCGGTGATAGGCAGTCGGCCATGCTCGGGCACTCACACCACGGTCACGATCACGGCCACGACCACGGCCATGCGCACGGCCATCCGCACGCCGAAGACCATCACGGCCACGCGCATGGCCATTCCCATGGCGGCCACGGCCATTCGCACGCCCCCGCCTCGTTCGACCGCGCCTTCGCGGTCGGCATCGCGCTCAACATCGCTTTCGTGATCGGCGAGACCGTCGTGGGCCTTGCGGTCAACTCGGTCGCGCTGCTGGCGGATGCGGGGCACAACCTCAGCGACGTGCTGGGGCTGGCGGTCGCCTGGGGCGGGGCGGCGCTTGCGCGAACCGCGCCGACCAAGCGCTTTACTTATGGCCTGCGCGGGTCGACCATCCTGGCGGCGCTGCTCAACGCGCTGCTGCTGCTGGTCGCGCTGGGCGCGATCGTGCTCGAGGCGATACAGCGGTTGCGGCTGGGCGACGCGCCGACGGTCGCCGGGATCACGATATCGGAGGTCGCCGCCGTCGGGATCGTCGTGAACGGGCTGACAGCCTGGCTGTTCGCGAGCGGGCGCAAGGGCGACGTCAACGTCCGCGCCGCGTTCCTGCACATGGCGGGCGACGCGATCGTCTCGGCCGGCGTCGTGCTGGCGGGGATCGCGATCTGGTACTCGCACCTCGGCTGGATCGATCCGGTCGTCAGCCTGGTGATCGCCGCGCTGATCTTCTGGCAGACATGGGGCCTGCTGCGCGAGACGGGGGAGATGGCGCTGGCCGGCGTGCCGCGCGGCATCGATTACGACGCGGTCGCGACCGCGCTGTCCGGCCTGCCTGGCGTGACGGCGGCGCACGACCTGCACATCTGGCCGATGAGCACGACGGAGACGGTGCTGACCGCGCACCTCGTCATCCCGGCGGGCCACCCGGGCGACACGTGGCTGGACGACGCGCAGGAACTGCTCCGCCGCCGGTTCGGCATCGGCCACGCGACGCTGCAGGTGGAGACGGGCGAAGGCCCGGACTGCGGCCTGAGGAGCGCGGCGGTGGTGTGAGACGCGGGGCGGGCGTGGCGCGCTGCGGGTGGCACGGCCGGCTTGAGGGGAAAGCGGTCTGGCAGCTTTGGTGCATCTGACCGTTCAAGCAGATATCAACAGCCCTGCTCCTTGATGCTATGGGCTCAGCACAGGTGTCGTCCAAGCAAGGCAACGTGGTTTGGCAGGCTCAGCGAGGTAGGCTCATCGCTGTATCAATGGGCGACAGCCGATTTCGCTACAGGCCTGTCGCAGACGTCGACTTCGTGAGCGTAGATAACCGAAAGCAGGAACAGACCAAAACCCGAGGCGATCGTCCACACGAAGATTCTATCCATAAACCAAGCATGAATTATCATATGCTGGTGGAAGATGAACGGCCACGCAAGGACAGGAACATTAGATCCTGCAAGCAACATCGCCTCTTGGCGAAAACGATGACGCCACGCAGCCCAACCACCTGATACCAAAGCAATCAGGAACACGCCGAAACTCAAGGGCCCCAAGCCCGGTGCGAGTGCGTCCATGTTTCCGACTATCGAACTCAGCAGATTCCGATCGCTGAACATCGGGTCCAGTGAACCGTTGATCCGTTGTTGCGCGGCCCTACCGACGATATGCAACGCTTCGGGACCAAATACCACAGCTACTGCCGCTAACTTGGTCAGGGCCGCTGCCGCAGCTGCTGTCACATAAGCGAGAGCACTGAGCTTGATGACGAAAGATCGTCGCTCTGACTCTTCAAGGGCGAACCAGGTCAATCCAGTAACCGCTGCTAGGCCGAGCGGTAGTCCTCCAGTAAGAAGTTCGAATACCATTGTGAGGGAGCCGAACAGTGAAGCTGCTAATGCTGCCGATCTAGCCGACAGCTTCCCAGTATTGACGGCTAGAAATACTATGTATCCGATCAGAACGGCATCGGCAGGCCCATGGCCAAGGGACTGCCCGAACATCTCAAGGCCAAAGAAACGCGAGAAGCTGATAATAACGACGAGGAAAACCGAATGTTCACGTACTGCCTGACCAAGACTGATCCTCAGCATGCAAATACCAATGCCTATTAGCAGAAGAGCTTCAATCATTAATCTGTAAAAGTCACGAATACTCTTTATTGAAAAGTAAGGTAGAAGAAATCGGACTAAGACAGTGCTTCCATGCAAATAATTATGATAGAAATGGTTTCCGCTCGCCTGATCGGCTTGAAGAGCCTTGCAAACATCTGGAGCGGAAGCAAACGGGATTGTGGGACTTACAGCCAACTCCCTTGGTCGAGCTCGCTGATCCAACGCCATTCCTAATATCAGGCAATCGTTGAATTGATGCTTGCCCCGATTGGTATCCCCAGCAAGGTAGTCACCGACCAGCGCCTGAGTTGCAAATGCCTCATGGATGCGCTCACTCCCTCCGCGGCCAAGGCTCATCTGGGTCAACCAGAGAAGGGACAGAGTCGTCAGGGCACCGATCGTAGTAGCAAGTGCTAGCCAAATGATAACTCTTGACCAGGAAAACTGATATTCTTCCTTTTCGAGATTACCTGTCCCCACGCTACCCCTCCGATCAAGACGGTCTAATGCCGTTTGATGATGGAGTCGTTAACCAACTCGTATAATCGAGTGGCTGGGAGGCCCGTGTCGCAAGCTGACCCTGCCGACCGACAAGGTTTAGTAGACCGAGCATGATGCCGGACTTCTGCGATCAGCAAGTTTCGGCACGTTCGGATGGATTGAACCGCGGTCGTGCTTATTGCCCATCCAAGATGCGATCAACGCGTGACCGCGGATCAAGTCCGGGGTGATGGAGATGGGTCACGGGACCCCCCTCAATACGGCCGCGCGACCGCGAACTCGACGGCCTCGACCATCGTCTCCTTCGCCTTGCTCGCCGCGAACGGCCCCAACGCGTCGATCGCGCGCTGGCCGTAGTGGCGGGCGCGGGCGAGCGTGTCGTCGATCGCACGGGTGGCGCGGACGCGGTCGACGGCCTCGGCCAGATCGTCGTCCGAGTTGCGGTGGCCTGCGATCGCCGCCTTCCAGAACGCCCGCGCCGCCGCATCGCCGCGCGCGTGCGCCAGGATGACGGGCAGCGTCATCTTGCCCTCCCGGAAGTCGTCGCCCGCATCCTTGCCCATCGTGCCCGCGTCCGAGATATAGTCGATCGCATCGTCGACGAGCTGGAACGCGATGCCGAGGTTGCGGCCATAGGCATCGAGCGCCGCCTCCTCCGACTCCGGCCGCTCGGCCACCACCGCGGCGATGCGGCAGGCGGCGGCGAACAGCGCGGCGGTCTTGGCGTCGATGATGTGGAGGTAGCGTTCCTCGGGCAGGTCTAGCCGGCGCGCGGCGGTGAGCTGGTTGACCTCGCCCTCCGCGATGATCGCGCTGGTGGCGGACAGGATCTTGAGCACCTTGAGGCTGCCGTCCTCCACCATCAGCTCGAACGAGCGGCTGAACA